>NC_011143.1:300000-382976 GCF_000017265.1 Phenylobacterium zucineum HLK1
CAGCCAACGCCTTCGTGCTGAAGGCGGAACTCGGCAAGGGCGAGGCGGAACATGGCCATTAAGCCGAACCATTCGAAAGGGGAGCTGGTGGCGTCATGATCGGCCGCATCCTGGATTTTTCGGTCCGCTTCCGCTGGACCATCGTCTTCCTCGTCGCCCTGGTGGCGGCGTTGGGCCTCTACAATCTGGTCCGGCTGCCGATCGACGCGGTGCCGGACATCACCAACAAGCAGGTGCAGATCAATACGGTCGCCCCGGCGCTCGCGCCGGCGGAGGTCGAAAAGCTGGTGACCTACCCCGTGGAGACCGCGATGGCGGGAATCCCGGGCCTGCAGAGCACCCGCTCGATCTCGCGCAACGGCTTCAGCCAGGTCACCGTGGTCTTCGCCGAGCGGACGGATGTCTACTTCGCCCGCCAGCAGGTCGCCGAACGGCTCATCCAGGCCCGCGAAAGCCTTCCTGAAGGCGCCCAGCCGATGATGGGCCCGATCTCGACCGGCCTCGGCGAGGTCCTGATGTGGACCGTCGAATACGAGCATCCGGGCGGCCGCAGCGCGCCGCGCCGGGACGGCCAGCCAGGGTGGCAATCCGATGGCGCGTACCTGACCGTCACCGGCGAGCGCCTGACCGATCCGGTCGCGCAGGCCGCCTACCTGCGCGAAGTCCAGGACTGGATCGTCCGACCGCAGATGCGGAGTGTGGCCGGCGTCGCCGGCGTGGACTCCATTGGCGGCTACGACAAGCAGTTCGTGGTCACGCCAAACCCAACTCGACTGGCCGCCTACGGGGTCTCCTTCTCTGAGCTTTCCCGAGCGCTGGAGGCCGCCAACCTGACAGTGGGCGCGAACTTCGTTGAACGCGCCGGCGAGGCCTTCCTCGTGCGCACCGACGCGCGGGTGCGGACGGCCGACGAGATCGCGCGAGCGGTCGTCGCGACGCGCGGCGGCGTGGCCATTGCAGTGCGCGACGTGGCCGAGGTCAAGATCGGCGGCGCCCTGCGCACCGGCGCAGCCTCGGAGAACGGTGAGGAAGTCGTCGTCGGCACCGTTCTGATGCTCACGGGGGAGAACAGCCGGACGGTGGCGCGGGCCTCCGCCGAGCGGCTGGAGGAGATCGCCAAGACCATGCCGCCGGGCGTGCGCCTGCAGGTGGTCTACGACCGCTCAAAGCTGGTCAACGCGACGATCAAGACGGTCGAGAAGAATCTGGCCGAAGGCGCCTTGCTGGTGATCGTCGTGCTCTTCCTGCTGCTCGGCAACATCCGGGCCGCGATCATCACCGCCCTCGTGATCCCATTGTCGATGCTGATGACCGCCATCGGCATGAACCGGCTCGGCGTCTCGGGAAACCTGATGAGCCTGGGCGCGCTCGATTTCGGGCTCATCGTCGATGGCGCGGTGATCATCGTGGAGAACAGCCTTCGGCGACTGGCCGAACGGCAGCACCACGAGGGCCGGCTGCTGACCCTCCAGGAGCGCCTCGGGGAAACCCGCGAGGCCGCCCGGGAGATGATCCAGCCGACGGTCTATGGCCAGGCGATCATTCTTCTCGTCTATGCGCCGCTCCTCACCTTCACCGGCGTGGAAGGCAAGACCTTCTCGCCGATGGCGATCACAGTGATGCTCGCCCTGGCCGCGGCCTTCATCCTGTCGCTCACCTTCGTGCCGGCGATGATCGCCCTCCTGATCCGCGGCAAGGTGGCTGAGAAGGAGGTCCGCCCGATCCGCTGGGCGAAGACGCGGTACGAGCCGTTGCTCCGAAAGACAATCGGTCGTCCCTGGCCCGTGATCTTGGCGGCGGCCGCCGTGTTCGTCGCCGCTGGCGTGGTCTTCGGCTTCCTCGGGCGGGAATTCGCGCCGCAGCTGGATGAGAAGGACATGGCGGTCCAGGCGCTGCGCATCCCCTCCACCTCGCTGGAGCAGTCTTTGCGGATGCAGCGACAAGTGGAGCGCACGATCGCCAGCTTCCCGGAGGTCGCCTACGTCTACTCCAAGACCGGGACGGCGGAGGTCGCCAGCGACCCGATGCCCCCGAACGCCTCGGACAGCTTCATCATCCTGAAGCCGCAGGAGGAATGGCCGAACAAGGGCGAGTCGAAAGCCGAGCTCGTCACGCGGATGGAAGAGCGGCTGGAAGGCCTCACCGGCAATGTGTTCGAGTTCACCCAACCGATCCAGATGCGCTTCAACGAGCTCATCGCCGGCGTGCGTGGTGACGTCGCGATCAAGATCTATGGCGACGACCTCGATGCGCTGGCCCAGGCGGCGGGGCAGGTGGCGAACGTGCTCCAGACCGTCCCGGGGGCGGCCGACGTCAAGGCCGAACAGACGACGGGCTTCCCGACCCTCGATATCACAGTCGACCGCGACGCGATCGGCCGCCTCGGCCTCACCGTCGAGGAGGTCGCCGACACCATCGCCGTGGCCATGGGCGGCCGGGAATCCGGCCTCGTCTTCCAGGGCGACCGCCGGTTCGACATCGTCGTGCGTCTGCCGAACGCCATCCGCAACGACCTCGAGGCCGTGGCCGCCTTGCCGGTGCTCCTGCCGGAAGATGGCAGCGGCGTCCGGCGGTCCGTGCCGCTCCGCGACGTTGCGCGGTTCGCCTATTCTGAAGGGCTGAACCAAGTGAGCCGGGAGAACGGCAAGCGCCGCGTTGTGGTGCAGGCGAACGTCCGCGGCAACGACCTCGGCTCCTTCGTGGCCGAGGCGCAGCGGAAGGTCGAAAGCGAGGTCAAGCTCCCGCCCGGCGCCTGGGTCGAGTGGGGCGGACAGTACGAGAACCTGAAGGCCGCGCAGGCGCGACTGGCGCTTGTCGTGCCGCTCTGTTTCCTGCTGATCTTCGCCCTGCTCTACATGGCCCTGGGCGGGGTGAAGCCGGCGCTCGGGGTCTTCTCGGCCATTCCGCTCGCCCTGGCGGGCGGGGTGTTCGCCTTGGCCGCGCGCGGCATGCCATTCTCGGTCTCCGCCGCGGTCGGGTTCATCGCCCTGTCCGGGGTGGCGGTGCTGAACGGCCTGGTGATGATGACGGCCATTCGGCAGCGGCTGGAGAGGGGGGCCTCTCTCGACCATGCCATCGTCGACGGGGCGATGGAGCGGCTGCGCCCAGTGCTGATGACCGGGCTCGTGGCGTCGCTCGGCTTCGTGCCTATGGCGCTCGCCACCGAGACTGGCGCGGAGGTCCAACGGCCGCTCGCCACCGTGGTCATCGGCGGACTGGTGACAGCCACGGCCCTGACCCTGTTCGTGCTGCCGGCCATCTGTCGCCTGATCTTGCGACCGACTCCGCGTTGACGACCCGCGCCCCGTGTCCGGATTCAGCAGGGAAGCCGGACACGGGGGCGATCGAGAGGCTCTACCGGGGCAAAACGGCGCGAGCGGCGCGGTGCGTATGCTCGTCAGGACTGGCCCACACGAGATACAATGCGCCGCCCAGCACGATGAGCGAGAAGATGAGTAGGAGCACAGCTCCGCGACTGACCTTCTGCCGCATACCTTCGGATCGCTTTCATTGGGTGCTTCGCTGAAGTCTGCGACGCGCTGGCAGCGATCACAAGCGTCGACGGTCGAAACTGGCTGGCGGTCCGCGTACTGTTGACACCTCGCAAGGCGGACGATCGCAGGCGGCCGTATACGGACACCCCCGAGCACTCCCGCGGGGACCCTGACCGAGCGCACAGGAGGCGAGAATGACCTATGCCGATATCGTGGTGGATGCGACCCCCAGCCCCACAGTCCGTCAGACCCTGGAGGTGGCGGCCGAGTTCGCCGAGGCGTACGGCGGCTCTCTCTCGGTCGCCGCGTTCGCTTGGCCACGCGCCTCGACGCTGAACGAAGCGCTCCTTGGCAACGCGGGCGGGTCCGCGCTTCAAGCCTTGGCCTTCGGCGAGGTCCTCGAGAGCACGCAGGCGATCCATGGCGAGGTCTTCGCTGACCGCCAGGTCGTCACCGACTGGTGCTCGGGCATCTCGGATCCGAATCTGATCCTGAACGAGCATCTGCTCACAGCGGACCTGGCGATCCTCGGCGCCTCGGCGAGCGGACAATTCGCGAGGGTCGACGCGACGGCGCTTGCCGCCCACTCCGGCGCGCCGGTTCTGCAGATCGGATCGCGCCGGCCGCGCGTCCCGTTTCGGCAGGTCCTGGTCGCGTGGAAGGACAGCCGGGAAGCTAGGCGGTCCGTCCATGAGGCGCTCCCGCTTCTGAGGCGCGCCGAGCGCGTCGTCGTCCTCGGCGTCGGCGACGAGGTCAGGAGTGAGCGCTTGGCGCAGGTCGCCGACCATCTGGCGCGACACCAGGTCGCCGCAACTCATCTTCACCTCTCCAAGGGCGGCGCTGGCGCTTGCGCACAGATCCTGCAGCACGCCGAAACCGAGGGATGTGATCTCCTGGTGAGCGGCGCCTACAGCCGCCCTCGGTACAGCGAAAGGGTCTTCGGCGGCGTCACGCGGGAGCTTGTGCAGGGCCTGCCAATAGCCTGGCTTTTGGCGCACTGAGGCTCGACCGCTGGTGTCCTGCGCCCTTCGCCGGTCCGCCACGGCTGTAAGCGCCATCGAATCCGCGCTAATCGCCGGCCTTCTTCCGCGCCGCGCGACGCTGACGTCGGTTTAACGGCTTCCCGGCTTGCGGCGGCGCGGCAGACCGACCGCGTCCCGCCAAGGCGGCGCCCCACGCTTCGTAGTAAGGTTTGAGCCGCTCGGTCTTGAGCTGGTGCTTGAACGCGATCTGCGCCAGCCAGCCGGTGAAGCGGACACCATGGCGAATACGGACCCCCTGTTCGACGGGCTCGAGTTCGATCCAGCGTCGTTCCCGGAACCCGATCCAGCCGAGGGTGAACTCCAGCCGCCTTGGCGGGTCGAACGCCGTGATCCTGGCCGGGACTGATTTCCGGGCCACATGGCCCCAGTTCACCGAAAAACGAACCTTGGCGCCTTCCTTCGCCTCGCCCTCGATCTTCTGATACGGATTCCAACTCGGGTAGTCGTCGAAGCTGGTCAGGCGACGCCAGACGACCTGCACCGGCTGACGGATGATCAGCTCGGTCGAATAGGCGATCTCGTTCATCGGCCAGACTCCAGACGGCACGACGACGTGCGACCCGCTTCGACTCTAGGGAATGGTGCTGCAGGCGGCAAACGGTCTCCGACCTCCTCGCGGCTCGGCAACTCGCCTGCCGGTTTGCAGGCCCACCTTCGAGTGGTCGGCCGCCCGTCGGGGCGTCTCAGCATGGTCGTCCTCAAGGTTTCGGAGATGATCCCTTTGGCATCATGATCACCTGGGGTCCGGACCGCCGCGGTGGCGGGCTGGAGCGAGCGGGGGCCGGGGCGTCGCTTGGCGAGGCCTCTGGAGCAAGGCAGACGAGGCGTAGTGCGCGGGCCTCCGCGTCCGCCACCGGGGGCCGCCACGCTTCTCGGCTATATGTCGTGCCGGCGTATTCGCCACTCCAGGTGCGACGGGTCGTCTGCACAGTCCGGACCTGTCGGCTCTTGCAGTCGAAGTCGAAGGTGACCTCAAGCTTCGTAATCGTGCGCCCGGCCTCCAGCTCGGGCTCCCGCAACTCCACGACACCCTGGACGCGTTGGTATCCATGACCATGGTGCTTGTGTTTTGACTCCATCTCCAACGCCAGCGCCCCTTGGTCGGTGGCGCCCACCGAAGTCAGCGCATCCGGTTCCTGGGCGTGAACGAGACCTGGCAGAAGCGCCAGCAGGGCCAGGATCAGGCGTTTCCGGATGTTTCGAAGCACGGCGCAGTTCCTCTGCAACGGCGCTTTCGGCCCCTCGTCCGAAAAGAGCGCCAACCAAGAAGACCACGAGCGCGCCCCCGACAGAAGACAGTTAATGGAGGGCGCGGCGCGAACGGCTCGTCACCGCCGGTGAGCGACACCAAGACCAGGGACACGACAGAGCGCGCGACCCTGTTGCTTGTTGTTGTCTTACACGGCTCCTTCCATCGAGCCTGGCGACCAGCAGAAAGGTCCGCACGCCGGCGCTGCGGTCGGCGCGCACCCGATCCAGCCCAGCGGAAGCGCGAGCGCATAAGCTGGCGCCAACTTGAAGACGTGCATGGCGATCTCCCACAGGTAAGCCGGATCAAGGCGCTGAGCTCGCTGGCCTGCATCTTGGATGAACAGGGGGTGACGAGGAGCGTTCCTTGTGGGTTCAGGCCGGTGCCCTAACGATGCCTGATCGCCGCGTGGGCTCGCCACCGGCAAAAGGAGTAGGTCTATGAAGGTGCTCATCGCCGCCGCCGCGGCTCTCTCGGTCATTGGCGGCACAGCCGCCGTGGCCCAGCCTTACGACTACCGGGGTCAGCAAGACTACTACGATCAACAAGCCCACCATGGGCAGCAGGCGTATCGCGGGCATGGCCAAAACTACGGGGGTTACGTCGCCCCGGCGCCGTACGGCTATGGCCAGACTTACACAGGCAACGCCCATGCCTATGGGCGTTCCGCCTACTATGGCGATACCCACGGGGCCCGAGCGTACGGGTACGCTGATCACTACGATCGTCATTCGCGCCGGGAGGGCCGGCGAGATCGCCACTATGTCGCCCCGCGCGCACGACATGATCGGCATCACTAGGCCTTGACGCTTCGAGACCGAACCCCCGCCTTCGGGCGGGGCTCTTGCAAGGAGAGTATCCGTGAGCGATCCCACCCCTGCTTCGATAACCCCTCATGAAGGGGGCCTGCTTTGCCCCGCGTGTCGCGTGGACCTGGTGATGTCCGACCGACAGGGCGTCGAGATCGACTATTGCCCGCGGTGCCGTGGCGTCTGGCTGGACCGCGGCGAACTGGACAAGATCATCGAACGCAGCGCCGCTTACGAAGCCGGCTCGCAGGCGGCGCCGGAACCGCCGGCGGCGCGGCCTGGATATGGGCAGCCGTGGGATGGCGGGCATTCCGACGAATATCGCGGAGGCCACCATGGCGGGGGTCGCCACGGAGGCGGCCACGGCCGGCGGCGCGGCTTTCTCGGCGGCCTCTTCGACGACTAGGGCGTGGCGCGAAGCTTTGGCTGACACGCTTGCCCGAGCGCAGATCAAGCAGTCACCTAGGCTTCGAGATCGCCTCGAACCAGCCCACTCCGGCGATCCTGGATGAAGAGCGGTTCACCCTCTCCCGGTCAGAGAAGGTGGCTCGGGGTCGCGAGGCCTTCTTGGCTCTGATGCCAGCACGCTTCTCGACGCCTCTAGTGTCGGCGCCCCCCGAGATGTCCGAAGCCGTTGTGGCCGCTGGGATATCCGCGCGAGCCGTACCGATTATAGCCGGCGTAATGGCCACGGTCGTAGGCCCGCGGCGTCACGTAGATCGCGCCTCGGCCATAGCTGTAGGGCGCAACGTAGCCGTAGTTGGGGTGCGAGGAACCGTGGTAGCCGTAGTCGCCCGCGCCGTAGGTCGAGCACCCGGCCAAGGCGAGACCTGCCAGTCCGGCAACGAACACGGGTCCGATTGTGAAGCGTCTTCTCCTTAGCATGACGCGTTCTCCTTCCTCGCGGCGTAACGTAGCAGGAAACGACTCGTTCAGATGTCCGCCGCTCGGGTCATCTTCCAACCGCGATGGCGGGCAGAGTTAGGTTGACCCCACCAGCGCGATTCGCGCGTTCATCAGCTGCGCTGCAGCTGCGATCAACCGAGAGCAAGATCCATGGGTGCCGGACACGACCACGCGGGCGCGAACACCAACAGCCGTAGGCTGGCGATCGCTTTGGCGCTGACCAGCACCTTCCTGATCGCCGAAGTGGTGGCGGGCTTCGTCTTCAACAGCCTGGCGCTGCTCTCGGACGCGGCGCACATGTTCACCGATGCCGCAGCGCTCGCGATCGCCTTGGCCGCCATTCGGATCGGCTCGCGCAAGCCCGATGATCGCCGCACCTTCGGCTACCGGCGATTCGAGATCCTGGCCGCCGCATTCAACGCGATCCTGCTGTTCGGCGTAGCGATCTATGTGCTGGTCGAGGGGATCCGGCGGATCCTGGAACCCGAGGCGGTGCAATCGACCGGCATGCTGATCGTCGCCATTCTGGGCCTCGTGATCAACTTGGTGTCGATGCGCCTACTATCGGGCGGCAAGGACAAGAGTCTAAACGTGAAGGGCGCCTATCTGGAGGTCTGGGCCGACATGCTCGGCTCGCTCGGCGTCATTGTCGGGGCCGTTGTGATCCGCGTGACCGGTTGGCCGTGGGTCGATCCGATCGTCGCCATCGCGATCGGACTTTGGGTGCTGCCGCGCACCTGGATTCTGCTGCGCGACAGCACGAACATCCTGCTTGAGAGTGCGCCCCGCGGTGTGGTGCTTGCCGAAATCCGCAAGGCGATCGCTGGAACGCCGGGCGTCGCAGGCGTTCATGACCTGCACGTCTGGGTCACTGGTGCGGACCAGACGAGCGCTTCGGCCCACGTGGTGCTGGTGGATGGTGCGGAGGCTGAAGACGTCCGCCTGGCTGTCTCGTCGCGTCTGCGCGACGATTACCAACTCGAACACATCACGCTGCAGACAGAGCGCATCCCCTGTGAGGATGCAGCTATCGCGCACCTGTAGGCCAGCCGGGGCGAATCCTTTGGGAGCCGTCAACGGGGATGCCACATGTGCCGTGCGAGATAGAGCGGCTAGAGCAGACCCCGGTGTTCCACCGCGAACCTACTCGGGCGCCGGGCTCAGGATTCTGGGGCGGAGGTTCTCCTGGACCGCGCGCGCATCGAAGGCCGTCGGATCGTCCACGGGCTTCGCGCCGCGACCCATGACGATCTCAGCAGTGGCCTCGAACTTCTGGATGGTCTGCACGTCGATGCGGCTGGCGAAGAATGGGCTGCCCATGTGAGGATGCCAGGTGCTCCAGCCGTGGCCTCCATGATAGCGCCACGTCGGCGCGAAGTGTCCAAAGTGAGACCCGTACCACGACCCATAGAATGGGTCGGTCTGCAAATAGCTGCGGGTCTGCCTGTCCGTTCTGCGATCGGCGATGGCGAACCAGTCGTAGCCTTGCGCCTGAGTGAGTTCAGCCGCCCGGAACAGGAGGTAGCTCTCCACCGTCTCCCGGGACGTCAGGCTGTTGCCGGCAAACGTCACTCGCCAACGGTTCGGTTCCAGGCGCTGCTCGGAGTATCCGCCGCTGGCCTTCTGGCGCGGGAGGTTCGGCTGGTAGGGCGTCGCCGTCGCACAGGCGCTGAGGGTCGCGACGCTCAGCAGGATGACGAGCGTCTTCGCACCGAGCGCATGTGGCTTAGGCGTTGTCATGAACTCAGGCGCCCCCTTCAGCCGATCCTAATGCCTGACAGTACACACGTATGGGGTTCTTTTCGATACAGGCCGTGAGCCATTGTCAGAGAGGTTGACGCCCATGGAGGGTCCAGTCACGGTCAAAGTCGTCAAGCTGGTGTCGTCGGCATCGCGGCCATGGCCCTAAGGGCTCACCGGGCGCGCATCCGGGTTCGGCGCCGTACCGTCGGCAGCTGCCTGTCCTCCAAAAACCGAAGCTTGGCGATGGTCTCAGAGCGTCGATGGCGCGGGTGGATCCCGTTGCAACCTCAGCCTCGGACCTGCTCATCCGGGGAATGGACGCAGCTCTCCATCCGCTTGCTGCAGCAGCACTTCGACTGGCCGCCCGGCGCCTTTGGCAGCCCTGGCGAACCTAAGAGCCGCTTCCTCGGCGTCCACCTGGTAGGCGTAGCTACCCATCGAGCCGGCGTCGGAGATGACGCGCCAGCCGGCTTGGTGCCGCACGATGGCGATGGAAATGGGCATCTGTTGTGTAGCCATACTCTGCCTCCGGTTCAGAGCAGGAGGGGATCCGACTTGGCAATGGCGTGCATCGCGACCGCGCAGCCAGGGAACAGGGCGCGGCCTGCGAGCATGGAGAGCGGTTCGTTGACGACGTGTGCGCCTAAAACCACTGGGCCTCAATAGTGGCGGTGATGTGATCCAAACGTCCCTGCTACACGCGCCGACGTCGGCGCCTCCATCGGTCCGAACCACGAGCGAAGACTCCGGCCGACATCGGAAACCCGGAGGCGGCGCCGAGCCTTGCCCGCAGGCGGCGCGTCTGCTCTTTGATGGGCATGTTCTTCCTCACGACGGGGCGCGCCGCTCGCGAGACGACCCGTCGCCGCGTGGTCGGCGCCGGACGGCTATGCTCATCGGGGATGCGCTAAGCGATGCCGGGAATGCACGCCGAGGCGCATGTCGCCGTGCCGCCGGAGCGGGTTTGGGCGCTGCTCATCTGCTTCGAGAACTACCCCTTGTGGACACGCGCCCTGGCGCTGTCCGGCAAGCTGAAGCCCCACGCGCCCGTCGACTATGTCGTTCCGCTCGCTCGCCCGGCCGGACCGATCCGCCGGCTTGCGCTCCCGTGCGAGGTTACGCGCCTGACGCCGGGGCGTAGCCTGGCGCTGTCTTTCGGGTGGGGCCCGGCCTTATACGCTACGAACTCAGCTTCGAGCTGGAGCGCGACGGGGACGGCAGCCGGCTGCGCCACGGAATTGAGGCTCAGAGCTTCTTGAGTCGCGTGATCGAGGGGCGGCTGCAGCGGCTGTTGAAGCGTCCCTTCGAAACCTTCGTCAACGATGTGCGCCACCGCTTGGCAGCCCCGGCCGCGCCGAAGCCGAAGCCCCCGAGGGCCGGGAAATCCAGAGCGCCCCGAAACCTCCCGCCGCCGAAGAGGGGTCGGCGACGGTAGGCCTGCCCGGGGCAGCCCCAATGCGCCACTGACCTCAGGCTATCTCGGGCAGAATCTCTCACCGCACGAGGTATGCGAGGAGGTCGGCGAGGCTCAAGTTGAAGATGTTGGCGGCGATCTCCCAAATGCTTGAGTGTCGTACCTCCTGCAGTCCTCAGATCCGGCTAGATGAACGGGAGGTGACGCACAGCGTTCTCCAGAGGTTCAGGCCCAAAGTCCATGATGCCTGATCGCCGCGGGCCTTCGCCCCGCGGCAGAGGAGTGGTTCCCATGAAGTACCTCATTGCCGCCGCGGCGGCGCTTTCGGTCCTCGGAGCCTCGGCCGCCATGGCGCAGCCCTACGGCTACGGCGGTCAGCAAGGCTACTACGATCAGCAGCCCTATTACGGCCCGCAGCAGCCCTACCGCGGCCAAGCCTATGACGATCGCGGCTACGGCGCGCCATACGGCTACGCTCAGCCCTATACGAGTCGTGGCTATGCCTATGGGGGTCCAGCCTACAACGGCGGGCACTACGGCGCGCGCGCCCACAACTATAGCTACCGCAACGACCGGCACGTTCGCCGGGACCGCCATCATGTCGCCCCCCGGGGCCGTTACGATCGCCACCACTAAGTCGTTTGGCTTGATCCGGGACGCTCCGCCCGCGCGGGCGGAGCGTCTCCAAGGAGTACGAGCGCGCCGCCGCCTATGGACCCCCATACGACCCCCAACGGGACCGCCAGGCGTCTGCTGGTGACGGGGAGCTGTCGGACGGCGCCTATCGCCCGGACCCGGCGGAGGTCATCGGACCATCGTCACGGCGGGGAGGGGGCATGGCGGCGGTCACCGCCGACGCCGAGGCTTCCCCCGCCGCGTTTTTGACGACTGGCGGAGCACAAAATCGGCAACCCGCTTCGGCCGTGGCCGTTGCGACCGAGGTCCTCTCCGTCCTAGGCGCTGACAGGTCAAATACCGCCTGGCGCCGTCTCATCGCGACCCATAATGCCGTCAGACCTCGACCTGCGTTCGCTCCGGATCGGCGTCCTTCTGAACACCTCGAGTGGCAGCTGCGACAGCTCCACCCGCGGCG
The DNA here is from genome assembly GCF_000017265.1 of Phenylobacterium zucineum HLK1. Classification (NCBI taxonomy): domain Bacteria; kingdom Pseudomonadati; phylum Pseudomonadota; class Alphaproteobacteria; order Caulobacterales; family Caulobacteraceae; genus Phenylobacterium; species Phenylobacterium zucineum. The sequence continues at coordinate 311,752 of NC_011143.1, forward strand.
CCGTCCTCAGCGTCCTGGAGACGGCCGAGGTCGAGCCGGTGCAAGTCTGGGATGTCGTCGGCAAGGGGGTGGATCGAGCTTTGGACCAGGCGACGGAAAGTGGGTTGGACGTAATGGTCGTTCTGGGCGGCGACGGCACCATACGGGCGGCCGCCCAGCGGTGCGAGGCCGAAGGCCCTCTGCTCATGCCACTGCCGGGCGGGACCATGAACATGCTCCCCAAGGCGCTCTACGGCGCCCGTACCTGGCGAGAAGCGCTGACCGACACCCTCGCCGCGCCGATCGTGCAAGCCGTGCATGGCGGGCAGGTGGGGGGCCACCGCTTTTACGTCGCAGGCGTGTTCGGCGGCGCATCCCTCTTCGCCGAAGCCCGCGAGGCTATCCGGGATGGCGATCTGCCCGCCGCGTGGGAACAGGGGGTCGCGGCCCTCAAGCAGGCGCTGGGAGCCGAACTCAGATACCGATTCGAGGGAAAGTCCGCCTCGAAGGCCGAAGCGGTTGTGGTGCTCTGTCCGTTGCCGCCGCCGGAGACTGACGGGGAGGTGCTGCTTGAAGCCGCAGCCATCGATGTCGATGGCGCGGGGGACGCGATCCGTCTGGCGGTGATGTCCGCGTTTCGCGGCTGGCGAGCCGATGAGACCGTCACGCTCGCGCACTTGGAGAGCCTGGAGATCGCCTCCAGCCGGCCGATCCCCGCGATTTTGGACGGGGAGCGGTTTACGCTCACGCGGTCTGAGCGGGTCACGCGGGTTCGCGGGGCCTTCTATGCCTTGAAGCCCGCGCCGCCGGCTTGGTCAGCCTAGTGCCACCGCCCGCCCAGGTGGCCAAAGCCGTTGGGCTCCTGGAATAGCCGCGGAACCCGTAGCCGCGATCGTAGGCGCGATCGTAGGCGCGAGGCGTCGCGTAGCGACCCTCGACATAGCTGTAAGGCGTGCTGTACCCGTAGCTGGGATAGGAACGGCCATGCGAACCGTAGCTGCCGGCGCCGCACGTCGAGCAGCCCGCCAGGACGACGCTTGCCAGTCCGGCGAGCATCAGGACGATCCGCGCGTCTAGATTTCAGCACGACCAACTCTCCTTCTGCTGGCGTAACGTCGCGGGTGGCCGTCCTGGCCTTTGGCTGCGCGGAGCATCGCGTCGTCGGACTTCCCCCTCGTCGCGGTCGCCGGCCAGTTCGGGCAACGAGGCCGGTATCGTAGCCAATGTGCCGGCGGCTCAGGCGCGGCCGGGGTCCTGATCGCAAGGCTACTTCGGACCGGAGATTCAACGGCCGCTCGCCAACGTAGTGATCGGGGCGCTTCGGTCCGCCCCGCTGCGCGGGTTGGCGACTCGATCGTGCTTCCCGAAGCGCGAGAATGCAGGCACTATCCCACCATGTTCGAAGCTTCGGTCACGACGCGAGGAGCTCCGCATTGGCGGACGCACCGGTCGTCGCGCCCGACGGCGAACGGGTGGCTGCGGCTTCTGCTCACACCGGTCTTCGCGCTCTGCCTGCTGGGCACCTGCCTCTCCTGTGGCCCGCTGGCGCATGCCGGCCCGCCGGCGGCTGACGTCGGTGTCGAACAGACGCAGGGGGCGGGGCTGCAAACCTCGGTCCAAGCTCCGCCCGTCGGCGGACCGGACGATGTCGGGGCCCCGATCACGGCGCCCGCCCGGACCTGCGGCGGCTGCGCGGGCCACATGGCCCCGATGCCGGCCGACATGCAGGTCGCCGAGACGGTGGCGCGTCAGCCCTTGCGCTGGCGCTCAGAATTCGCCCTGCCGCCGCCGCCGGTCGAGCCTGACCGCCTGGAGCGTCCCCCTCGCGCCTGAGCCAAGCCTGAGCGCCCCTTCGGGCGTCGCCTTGGTCTTGTTCGCAGAGGGATGTCAAAGCTGTGCCCCGACAGTCGCCGCAGGCCGTGTCGCGCGGTCGCTTCTCGTGCCGCCCACCCTTGGGTGTGCGGCGCTGCGTCGTGCATCGAACCATTCTCCGCTCCCGAACTCCACCGGGCGGCGCAGCGCAGTCCAACCAGGTCGTTGCCTATTCGCCAGGCCTGGCTGGGTGCGCCGGCGTGTCACTCCCGACGCCACGCCGGCGTTACCCTTTTCCCCGTCCTCCTTCCGTTCGAGGGGCCCAGCTCGAATGTCGGTTCCGGTCGTCGCCCCCCACCCATCACGGAGGCGACCGGACGCGCCGGCATGACGGCGAAAGCCGCCCAAGCCGGCGCACACCATTAGGCCTCCTTTCGCAACGGGTGACCCTGGCCCGCGGAGGAGGAGTCAACTGCAAGCAGCCCGCCTCGAGAGGGCTTTGCCGGCGGCGGGCGGGCCGGTCCCCGTCCCGAATGCGCCCCGCCGATCACCCGACGGTGGCGCGTCATTACCGGCGGCGCCCCCAACCTCCCATTTCAGCCGAGTCCGAGAGGACGACACCCCAGGAGTTGCTCATGACCAAGCTTGGTGAAGGCGGTCCGATGGCGATCGCGGCGATGGCGCTCCGCGCCCAGCAGGCGCGGATGCGGATTATCGCGGAGAATATCGCGAACTCTCAGACCACCGCTGCCACCCCGGGCGGCGACCCCTACCGACGCCAGATGCCGATCTTCGCGCCGCTCAAGCTGGAGGATGGGTCCGTGAGCGTCCAGCTGGTCCGGACCGAACCCGATCCGACGGCGTTCAAGAAGGAGTATAGCCCGGGCCATCCGGCCGCAGATCCGAGCGGCTACGTGACGCTCTCGAATGTCGAGACCCTAGTCGAGTCCCTCGACTTCAAGGCGGCGCAGCGCGCCTACGAGGCCAACCTCAACGTCATCGACACCTCCCACGCGATGGAGCAGAGCACCATGCGCCTGCTGCAGTCCAAGTGAAACCGCCCCCGCAAAGGTCTGACCGGCGGTCCGCCCATGGTTGATTGGCTCTCCGCCTGGGGCCTCGCCGATCCGGGCGCGGTCGTGCGCCACTTGGCCGATCTGGGCCTGGCTTTCCTCCTGGCCCTGCCGATCGGCCTCTACAACGAACGTCACGAACGCAGTGCCGGGCTGCGGACTTTTCCGCTGGTGGCCATGGCGGCCTGCGGCTTCGTGATCGTGGCGGTCAGCGTGCTGGGGCGCGAGAGCGAGGCCCAAGGCCGGGTCATGGAGGGCCTGATCACCGGCGTCGGTTTCATCGGTGGCGGAGCGATCCTGAAGTACCGCGGCCATGCGGACGGCACCGCCACGGCGGCGGGCCTATGGGTGACGGGCGCGATCGGCGCGGCGGTGGGCTATGGCCTGTTCGACATCGCCGCCATCCTGGCCCTCGCCGCCTTCCTCACCATGCGCGGCCTCAAGCCCATCAAAAAGTTCGCCCAGCGCGACCCCGCCGACGCTGCGGAGACCCGGCGGTGACATCCCCCAACCCGTGCAACGCGCCTCGGCGCCTGGAGGCTCCATGCCCTTGATGATGTGTCCCAACGACAACGCCGCGATGGAGGTCATCGCCCGCGATGGCGTTCAGTTCGACATGTGCCCCACCTGCCGGGGCGTCTGGCTGGATCGCGGCGAGCTTGAGAAGCTCCTAGCCGACGCCCGCGCCGAGGCCGACGTGGCGCCGGTGGCGCGACAGCCCCCGCCGGAGCGGTATGACTCGCGTCGTGGCGGCCATGGCGATCACGACCGGGGCCGCGACAGCCACGGCGGCGGTCATGGCGGCGGCTACGGCAAGCATGGCCGCCGTCGGAGCATCTTCGATGTCTTCGACTGACACTCGCCCGTCCTCAGTCCCCCTCCACAGGAGCTCCGCGCCAGCGCGGAGATGCAACATGACACACCCTCTTCGACTTCTGTCGCTTGTGGCCGGCGCCGCGCTGCTCGCGAGCTGCGCCACGGTCACCCCCTATCAGCCGCAGGTCAGCCGTGGGCCAGTGAGCGGCGGCTACACGGACACCCAGGTGGAGCCCGACCGTCTCCGCGTCTCCTTTGCCGGCAACACCCTTACCTCCCGCGAGACCGTGGAGGTGGGACTGCTCTATCGAGCCGCAGAGCTCACCCTCGCGCGCGGGTATGACTGGTTCGAGCTCGCCGACCGGGCCACAGACCGCAAGGCCTACGCCTCCGCCGTCAGCGGCTACGGGGGCGTTTCGGCCTTCGGAGGCTGGGGCCATGGGTTCGGCCACGGACTGGGGCACGGCGGACGCCACGGGTTCGGACATGCGGGGTTGCACGGCTTCGGTCCCGGCGGGGGCCTCTATCCGGGGTGGGCCAGTGGGCTCGATGTCCGCACCGTCGAGCGGTTCACCGCCACGGCGGAAATCCTGCTGCGGCGGGGCTTGAAGCCAGCCGGCGATCCGCGCGCCTTCGACGCCCGCGCGGTCCAGCAGAACCTAGAGCCGCTCATCCGGCGGCCCGCGGCGACGTCATGATCCGCCTCCCGATGCCGTCGATCGCGGCGCCCACTCGGCACTCGGTCGCCCCCCTCCTGCTGGTGGCGCTCATGGCGGCGACGCCGGCCCTCGCCCAATACGGCCGCGGTACAAATGGTCGCCCCGGCCAGGGGCGCCCACCGCCGGTCTCCCGGGCGCCGAGTCGTCCGTCGACGCACGTGCGCAGTCCGCCGCCCCCGCCACAGGCCCCCTTCAAGATGAGCGATGTAGTGGCGGTCGGGGTCGTACAGACCCTTGATGTAGAGGCGGGGCGGGTCACCATCGCCTATGAGCCGATCGAGAGCCTGAATTGGCCGGGTGGGACGAAGCCGTTCGGCGTCGCCAAGTCGTCGCTCCTCGCCGGCGTGGCGCCCGGCGACAAGGTCCGCTTCCGTCTCGAGAGCCAGCAGATCGCCGACCTCAGGCCGTTCTCGCCGCGGATGGTCGCGGGACCTGAGGTCCGCGCCCCTGACGTCGCCGATCCAAGCCCATCGGCCAACGTCGTCCCGCGGCCTCGGCCATGACCGTTCACGACAGCGGGCCGCGCGGCCCGACCGCCCCCAATCGTTCGGCAACGGAGATGCGAATGAACCACCTACGACGCAAGCCGCTCCAGGCCGCCTGCCTTCTGGCCGTCGCCCTGGCGCTCAGCGCCTGCGGAAAGATGGGCCCCGCAAGTCGACCCGGCCCGATGTGGGGCGCTCCCGGCGAAAGTCCAAGCCCGACGCCGAAGCCGTCGCCGGGTATGGAGACGATTGACGCCCGCGATCGCGACCAACGCCAGGCGACGCCGACGGAACCGCGATCGTGACGTTCGGATGGCGGAGGCCGCAGGTGGTGCCCGCTCGCGGTCAACAGGGCGACAAATGAAACACCTCAGGCACCTGAACCCCTGGATCCGGCTCGCGATCCTACCGGCCGCCGCGCTTGTCTTTGTGCTCCTGCTCAAGTTGTTCGGCTCAGCGTCATAGGCCGCCAGATGTCGTCCACCCGGGCGCGGCTGTCGCTGGCGGCGCCCAGAAGTGCGGCGAGCCAAGCCAAGGGCAGGCCGCTCGCAACGAGCGCCAGCGCGGCGCCGATGAACCCGAACATGAACGCGGGGCGTACGCCGCCCGCAAAACCCTAAGCATGAAAGCTCCCTCGACCTGTAGCAGGGAGGAAGCTACGCGATCACCCGAGGCCCGGCTTGAACGTGGCGGTTGGCTAAGGCGGGCTCCGATCAGCCGCCCCATTCAAGTCGCGGGTCTGAGGACTCGGCCGCCAGCCCTGCTCCTTGCGCTCGATCATCAAGGATCGACCCGCAGGCGGGCCGCAGCCTGGGCGCGCCGGCCCGCCGCCCAGAACCCAACCACTACCGCCGTCAGCGTCAGGAGCTGGGCCATGAGCCCTTCCCAGGTCGGGAAGACACCGAGCACCTCGATGCGGGGCAGGGCGGCCAGGGGCCGCACGTCCAGCATCCCCGCCTCCTGCAGCCCCGCGACGCCCTTGCCGGTGAGCACGACAGCCAGCACCGCGATCAGGATCGAGCTGTAGGAGAAGAACTGCGCGACGGGCAGGCGTTTGCTGTAGGTTAGGAGCGCCCAGGCGATCACCGCCAGGCTGGCCACGGCCAGAGCGGCGCCCGACAGCATGGCGAGCTGACCACCTTGGCTCCAGAGGGCGGCGTAGAAGAGGATGGTCTCGAAGACCTCCCGGTAGACAACGATGAAGGCCAGCAGGAACAGGAACCAGGCCGACCGCTTCGAGAGCGCCGCCGACAGCTTGTCGCGAATGTAGGCCTGCCAGGCGCCGGCTTGCGCCTTCCCGTGCATCCAGACGCCCACCGAGATCAGCACGACTGCCGAGACCAGCGAGCCGAACCCCTCGGTGAGCTCACGGCTCGCCCCGCTGATCGAGATCAGGTAGGTCGCGGCCGCCCAGGTGAGCCCGCCCGCCACGAGCGCCGTGATCCAGCCACCATGCACATAGGCAAGCACGTCCTGGCGCTCGGCCTTCCGCAGGAAGGCGATCATGGCGATCACGATCAGCAGCGCCTCGACGCCTTCGCGCAGCAGAATGGTGAAGGCGCCCAGGAAGCTCGAGGCGGCGCTGGCCTGCTCCGGCGCGAGCGCGCGAGCGGCCTCATCGAACAAGGCCTCGAGCCCGCGGACCTACGCGGCCACCTCGGCCGGCGGCGCCCCGCGGTTAAGGCTCGCCCGCAGCTCGCCCATGGCGCCCTCGACCTTGGCCATCAGCGCGCCGTCGCGCGCGCGCAGCAGAGGTTCGACAGGCTCAAAGCCGTCGAGATAGGCCGACAGCGCCAGCTCCTCCGCCCGCTTGCGATCGCCAGCCCGGTAGGCCGCAAGGCTCTGGGCGAGCTTTTGGCGCGCGACATCCAGACCGCCGGCTGACTGGGTCGCCACAGCCTCCGGATGACGGCGCAGATAGGCCATGAGCTGGTTCGCTTGCGGCTCGCCCACGCGAGCGGCGAGCGCCGCGGGGGTGGTCTGGGTGAGCGCCTGCAGATCGGGCACGACGCCTCGCATCTGTGGCCCGGCGCGCCAAGCCTGCTCGCCGGCCCGCTCGGCCTCTCGCGAATAGGCGAGGCTCCCCACATAGTAGGCGAGGGCCCAGCGGTCTTCGGACGACAGATGGGCGAAGCTCGCCATCGCCGTGCCGTCGAGCCCCTGACCGATCACCTGGTAGAGACCAAAGAGGCTGCGTTCCCTGGCGCGCGCCAGGTCGGTGAAGGCGATCGGCGGCGGCTCCAGCCCTTTGGCGTTCGGACCGTCACACTTACCGCCGGCGCCGTGACAAGACGCGCACTGCTCGGCATAGAGGGCCGCCCCCCGGGCGAGGTCCGGCGCCTGCTGCGGCGCCAGCGGCACGGGGTAGGCCTTGAGTAGATCGGTTGCGAGGGTCCGGGCCTGTCGCGCCACGTCCGCAGGCTCCGCGCGCTGATCCACCGATGCGATGAGCGCGTTGGCCTCCGTAAGGAGCTGCGGTTTCGCCGAACTTGCCGGCAGGCCGCCGATGCGGCTGCGCACGGAGGCGGAGAATTCCCGCATCTCCGCATACTCGGCCTCGCTGATGATCCGGCCTTTGGAGACGGCGCCGGGGTAATCCACGGCGATATAGTCCAGCAGGCGCCAAGCCACCTCCGGCGAGGGGGTGGCGTCTCGGGCCCGGGCGGCCTGGGGAAGATTCGCGACCGCCAGCAGGGCGACCGCAAGGAAGAGGCGAGCGAGCGCCAGCATCGAAGCGTCCTGAGCGCGACTGCGAATAGGTCTCAACAACAGGATGCATGCTCAAGCCGCTAGAGGATCAAGAGGCGCCTCCGCGAGCCTGCGAAAAAACGCGCCGCAACGGCTTGATCCTCTAGCCGCTAGATCAAGTAGGGTGCCCCGGTCAGGAGAATTCGCATGTCGAGTACGACGGCGGCCGCAGGGACGCTCCGTTACCGGGTCACCGGCATGGACTGTTCGAGCTGCGCCGAAAAGATCCAGGCCGCCGTTACCAAGTTGCCGGGTGTGGAAGAGGCGCGTGTCTCCATCGCCTCTTCGATGATGACCGTGAAGGTCGATGACGCGGCCAGGCGCTCGCCGGCGGTGGAGGCGACGGTGACGGAGCTCGGCTACCATCTTGATCGCGAAGGAAGTCCGGCGACGGCCGACCCGGATGAGCTTCCAAAGGACCTCAGCCACATCACGCCGGCCTACCGGCGGGCCCTCTGGATCGTGGTGCTGATCAACGTCGGCTACGGCTTGGTGGAGATCGTCGCGGGGTTTGTCGCCCGTTCCCAGGCGCTGAAGGCCGACGCCCTCGATTTCATGGGTGACGGACTGATCACGTTCTTAGGTCTGCTGGCGATCGGCTGGTCGCTCGTCTGGCGGGCCCGCTCGGCGTTGATCCAAGGTCTCTTCCTGGCGGCGCTGGGCGTGGGCGTGCTCCTGAACACGGCCTACCGCGTCCTCGTCCTGAACCAGCCGGAAGCCGAGCTCATGGGCGTGTTTGGGGTCATCGCGCTCGTGGCCAATGTCGCAGCGGCGCTCATCTTGATCCCACACCGCGCCGGCGACGCCAATGTTCGCGCCGTCTGGCTCTTCTCGCGCAACGACGCCCTGGGCAACCTCGCCGTCGTGATCGCCGCTGGCCTCGTGTTCTGGACCAGGACCGCTTGGCCCGATCTCGTGGTGGCGGTGATCATTTCGGGGCTCTTCCTCCAGTCCGCCTGGTCGATCATTCGCGACGCCCGCACGGACCTGCGGGAAGCGCGGTCGCTGAGCGCCGCGTGAACGTCGGATGAGACGGCTTTCGCCTCCAGTGCGGGCCCGGGCGCCAGACGGTCCGCCACCACAGGTCCTGGCCGACTTGCAGCAGGCGGTCGCGCACGCGAACGCCGGTCGATGGACCGAGGCCGAGCTCTATGCCCGAAAGGTTCTTGCGGCCCAGCCGCTGGACCCCTCGGCGCTGAACGTCCTCGGCACCGTCGCCATGAACACCGGGCGCTCGGCCGAGGCGATCGCATGGTTTCAACAGGCGGCAGGCGGCCAGCCGAAGAACCCGTTCATCCAATTCAATCTGGGCGAAGCTCATCGCCGGCTGCAGGCCTACGAGGCGGCGGCGAAGTTCTTCCTACAGGCCGCGGCTCTGAAACCCGACTTCGCCGAGGCCCATGCCTCTGGCGGCGACGCTTACCGTCTGATGGGGCAGGGGACGCAGGCGGAGCGCTGCTACCGCGCCGCTCTGGAACGAGCGCCCGCAATGTTGGCCGCGCTCAACGGTCTGGGCCTGTTGCGCCTCCAGAAGGGCGACGCCGCCGCGGCTGCGGAGCGCTTCGAAGCCGGCTGCAAGGCCGCGCCGGCGGGCCATCCCCTGCGGGCGATCCTGCTGGCGAACCTCGGGCTGGCGCGCCTGCAGCTCGGTCAAGGCCCGGATGGGCTGGCCCTGCTTGCCCAAGCCGTCGAAGCAGCGCCGGGGGACGCCGAGGCCTGGCGGCGACTGGCCGGCGCGCTTCGACACACGCGGGTGGCGCCCGCGACGGCCCGCTTCCGAAACATCCTGCTGCAGCTGTTCGACCGGCCGGACGTCAATCCCCGTAACCTGGCGACGGCGGCCATTGCGGTGTTGCGGCAGGAGCCGCAGATCGATCGGCTGCTGGAGTCGATCGTGGGGGCTCCGCGTGAGACTGCGCAGACGCTGGAGCGCGAGGCCGCGACCGCCACGCGGCTCGTGCAAGATCCGCTCTTCCGAACCCTCCTGACGGGCGCGCCGATCCCGGATGTCGCGATCGAGCTGCCGCTCGTGCAGCTACGAAGCGATCTTCTCGATCTTGCCGAGGCGGACCCCGGAGTCCTGGAGGAGGAGCTGGGCCTCGCCGCCGCGCTGGCCCGGCAGGCGTTCCTCAATGAATATGTCCTGTTCGCCGCGTCGGACGAGCAGGCCCGTGTGGCCAATCTGATCACGGCCCTCGATCGTGACGATATCGGAGAGCAGGGCGGCGATCTCACCAAAATCGCGATTGTCGCGGCCTATCGCCCGCTGGCCACAACGCCGCTCGCTGCGCGTCTCCAGAGCGCCGCCCTGCCGGCGCTCGCAGACCTCCTTCGCGAGCAGCTCAGCGAGCCGGCGGAGGAAGCCGCACTGCGCGCGAAGCTGCAGATTCTCAAACCCCCGACCGACGCCATCTCGCGCACCGTCCAGCAACAGTACGAGCAGAACCCTTACCCGCGCTGGACCCGCTGCAGCTTCGGCGAGCCGCTGCCCTTCCGAAGGGCGATCCAGAGCGCCTTGCCAGACCTGCCGGCCGGGGAGATCCCGGATCTCGCCCGCCCCCGCGTGCTGGTCGCCGGCTGCGGCACGGGCCTCGAGACCATGCGCGTGGCGACCACCTACCGCGGCGCCTCGATCCTGGCGATCGACCTCAGCGCCGCCAGTCTCGGCTACGCCATGCGCAAGGCGCGCGCTTACGGGCTCACCGAAATGGAACACCTGCAAGCCGACATCCTCGACCTGCCGTCGCTCGGGGAGCGCTTCGACCTGATCGACAGCTTCGGGGTGCTGCATCACATGGCCGAGCCGGCGACGGGATTGCAGGTCCTCGGCACGTTGCTCAGACCCGACGGGTTCCTCTTCGTCGGCCTCTACAGCGAGATCGGCCGGCGGGCGGTGACCGCGGCGCGCGCCCACATCGCGGCTTCCGGCTACCGTGATGACGCGGATGGAATCCGCGCCCTGCGGCGGGACCTCATGCTGGACGGCGCGCCGCCGGCCCTGGAACGGGTCATGAGCCCGGCCTCCGACTTCTGGACGCTCTCCGACTGTCGGGACCTGCTGTTCCACGTCCACGAGCATCGCTTCACGCTCCCTCAGATCGGCGAGCTGCTGAGCGCCGCCGGCCTCGAGTTTCTCGGCGTGCGGTTCGGCCATGCGGCGGACGAGGCGCGATACCTCACGGAAAACCCGCGACGGGGGGCGCTTCGCGACCTGGAGGCTCTGCACCGCCACGAGCTCCAGCATCCCGAGGTCTTCGGGGACACCTACCGGCTGTGGGCGCGTCCAAGGAGGCCAAGGAGATGACACAGCCGCTCGCGCCGCCGCATGTTGATCTCCCGAAGGAGCAGGGGGCCGTCGTCCGGCAGGCTCTCCTGGCCTTCGCCGTCTGCGCGCCCACTCTCGTGTTCGCGAGCCTCGGCTTGCCCAGGATCTTCACCTTTCCGGAAGCCCTCGACGAGCGTCTCGCCTTCGCGCTGAGGGCCGACCTCGTGATTGCGCTCTGGGTCGTGCTGGGCGTGCGGATGGTGGCCAAGGTGCGGTTCAGGTCCGCCGAGGACAACGCCGGTTCGGCCTACGGACCGCCGAGCCGGCGCCTGGCGGTGCCGAAGGCCTTCCTGCAGAACACCCTCGAACAGGCGTTCATCACGAGCGTCGGCATGCTCGCGCTGGCCACCGTCGGCGGCGAGGCCGCGCTGGCCTATATTGTCGCGACCGTGATCCTGTTCAGCCTCGGGCGCGCGACCTTCCTGCGCGGCTATCCGCGTGGTGCGGGCGGCCGCGCGTTCGGCATCGCCACGACGGCGCTTCCGGCGGTCGGCGCCTATGGATGGGTTCTCCTCGACATGGCATCGGACATGGCCGTCCTCGCCACGCGTTGAGCCACTTCCTGCGCTTCCTTCGAGGCGATCACGGCGGCCTAGGGGGCGGGTCCGCAGCAGTCGCGGGCCCCGCCGGCGGGTTCGGTGAGCGAGGGCGGATCGCCCGCCGGGCCGCCATCCGCAAGCTCCCGATCGAGCTCCTGCTCCAGGAGGGGACAGGCGGCGCTGAGGCCTTCGACGACCCGCTTCAGCCGCGCCTGCACCTGGGCCGCGGCCAGCTTCAGCTGCGGATTGTCGATGGCCTGCATCGACGCGACCGGATCGATCGCCGCCACCTTGCGCATTCCAGTGATCGTGGGCGCTCATTCCACGCGATGGCGGGCGCCTATTCCACGTGATCGTGGGCGGCGCAGTCGGCCGACGTGGGCATGGAGTCAGGCGTTGGTCTGAGCGTCAAGCTCGCGGTGGCCGGAGAGCCGTCGCATGCTGTCGCCGGCGAGGGTCAGCCGGTGAGCGTTGTGCACCAGCCGGTCGAGGATGGCGTCGGCCAGGGTCGGGTCGCCGATCACGTCGTGCCATTGGTCGACGGGGATCTGGCTGGTGACGATCGTCGAGCCGCGGCCCTGCCGGTCCTCGAGGATCTCGAGCAGATCGATGCGCTGGTTGGCGGTAAGCACGGCCAGGCCCCAGTCATCGAGGATCAGCAGATCGACGCGGCTGAGGGTTTTGAGCAGCCGGGCGTGGCGGCCGTCGCCGCGGGCGAGCGCCAGCGCTTCGAAGAGCCGCGGGACGCGCTGGTAGAAGACGGAGCGTCCGTCACGACAGGCCTTGTGGCCAAGCGCGCAGGCGATCCAGCTCTTGCCGACGCCGCAGGGCCCGGTGATCAGGCAGTTCTGATGGCGGTGGATCCAGTCGCCGGCCGCCAGGCGTGCGACGAGCGCGCGGTCCAGCCCGCGCGGCGTACGCAGGTCGATGTCCTCGACGCAGGCGTCCTGCCGGAGCGCAGCAAACTTCAGCCGGGCTGTGAGCCGCTTGGTGTCGCGCTCGGCCGCCTCGCGGTCGGCCATGATGCCGACGCGTTCCTCGAAGCTGAGCGCGGCGAGATCGGGCGCGGCGCGCTGCTCTTCGAAGGCCTTGGCCATGCCGGTGAGGCCGAGCGCGATCAGGCGCTCATGGGTGGGATGGGCGAGCATTGGGTCTCCTGGTTTGAGGATCAGTGGAAGTAGTTGCGGCCGCGGATGTTGCCGTGGCGCAGGGGCTCGTGATCCGGCTCGGGCTCGAGGAAGCCGCGGTCGAGGCCAGTCTGGAGGATCGAGCGGACGGAGCTCGCCGAGCGCGCCTTGATCTGGGCGGCGCGCTGGCAGGCCGCCTCGAGCCGGGCGCGGCCATAGGTCTTCTCCAGCGCGAGGATGCCCATGCAGCTGCGGAAGCCCTGCTCGGGATGCGGCCGCTCGGCCATGATGGCGGAGATCAGCGCCGCCGCGGCGGGACCGATCTTCCCGGCGCTCGCCATCAGCCGCGCCGGCGTCCATTCCGCGTGGCGCCGATGCGAGCTGGGCATGTGCTCGGGGATCGTCGTGTGTCCGCGACGTCCGGGAGATCGGGCGTGGCTGGCGACGCGTTGGCCCTTGTGGAAGATCTCCACCGTGCGCTCGCTGGCCCGCACGTCCACCTGCTCGCGGATCAGCCGATAGGGGACGGAGTACCAGGAGCCGTCGATCTCGACATGGTAGTCGAGCGCCACCCGGCAGATCTTCCATTCGGCGAAGGCGTAGGGCTCGGCCGGCAGCGGCTTCAGCGCCGGGACATCCACCGCCGCGAAGAGCTCCGCGCGGCTCGCGCCGTAGGCGCGCATCACCCGGGCATTGAGCTCTGCGACGAGCTCGGCGATCGCCGCGTTCAGCTCGACCAGGCTGAAGAAGCGTAGGTTGCGCAGCCGCGCCAGGATCCAGCGCTCGGCGAGCAGCACGGCCTGCTCCACCTTCGCCTTGTCACGCGGCTTGTACGGCCGGGCCGGGATCACCGCGGTTCCGTAGTGCCGCGCCAGGTCCTGGTAGGTCCGGTTGATCTGCGGCTCGTAGCGGTCGCCGCGCGCCACGCCGGCCTTGAGGTTGTCGCAGACGATGGTCGCCGGCACGCCGCCGAGGAAGGCGAAGAGCCCGACATGACAACCGATCCAGTCCGCCAAGCCTTCGCTGGGCCGCGCCTCGGCGTAGACGTAGCTCGACGCCCCCATGGCCGCCACGAAGAGCTTCATCGGCCGGGCCTCGCCGGTCTCGGGATCGATCAGCTCGATCGGATCGCCGGCGTAGTCGACGAAGACCTTGTCGCCCGCCAGGTGCTTCTGGCGCATCGTCGGCGATCGCCGCGCCTTCCAGGCTTCATAGTGCTCGCAAAACCAGGCGTAGCCGTACCCATCGGGATGTTCGGCCCGATATTCCTGCCAGAGCAGAGATCGGGTCACGCCTTTGCGCCGCAGCTCTCGGTCCACGGCGGCCCAGTCCGGCTCGGCCCGCGGTGCCTTGCTTGGCGGCGGCCCGGGGAAAAGCCGCCGCTCAAGCACCGTGTCGTCCAAGTCCTCGGGCAGCGGCCAGCCCAGCCCGGCGACTTGAACCCGCTGCAGGTAGTCGCCCACAGCGCCTTTGCTGATCCCCAGCGACGTCGCGATCAGCCTGGTGCTCAGGCCGACCTCGAACCTCAGGCGCAACAACTCTCTTATCCGGCGCATCGACAATCTCTCGGTCGGCATCGGGCCCCCTCTGCTCAGCACAGGGGACCTTTAGCCCTCAGATTGTCGGCCGAACCGCGCTCACCCCCTCAGATCAGAGGGCGCCCATGATCCCGTGGAATCCGTGCCCACCTTCGCGTGGAATCCGCGCCCACCTTGCCGTGGAATTCGTGCCCGCGATCGCGTGGAATTCGCAGCCACCTCCGTCCTCCGAGGACCGAGCGCCTGCACGACGACGTGGCACGGCAGCATCGCGCCGACCTTGTCTTCCAGCTGAAGGGCCTCATGCGCCATGGCTGGGTTGCACGCGCCGAGGATGCGGTGGTCGCGGAAATCGACGCCCAGCTTGTCCTTGAAGGTCGCCCGGACATCGATCTGCGTGATCACGCCGAACCCCTCCGCCTTCAGGGCGTCGGTCGCGCGCTGCACGGCTTCCTCAAAGGCGACGGGCAGGGTCGTCGCGAAGTAGTAGGCCACTTCGATCTCCTAGCCGGGCCGGAAGGCGCCGGTCTGACGGTCGAACACGTAGCGCTGGACGAGCGCCGCGCCCTCCGTGGTCACGACGTCGGCGGTGATCGTGTTGGCGTCCGTCTCCTTCACGGAACCCAGCTTCACCCGCGGGTTGCCCTCGTACTGGAGGTAGCGCTCCATGTACGCCCTGACGTCGGCGGCGCTGAGATTCAGGTTCGAACGCTGCGAGGACCAGCCGGGACCCATGTAGCCGCAGCCGCCGCACCAGTTCCCGTTCCCCATCATCATGCCGCGATGCATCATCATGGGATGGCCGCTCATGTGGTTCATCATGCCCGGTCCGGGCTGCGCCAGGGCGCCGCCAGCCAGGCCGAAGGCCGCCACCGTCGCCGCGAAGGCGTATGCGGTTGTCGATAGACGCATTTGAGTACACCTCCGCTCGGGATGTCCGGGGAGCCCACCTCGCCGGCTCCATACAATCCTGCGCCGCGCGGCAACGGCCGCCTTGACCGAGATCAAGCCTGCGCGCGAGAGCGGGAAAGGCCGGTTCGGCCACAGCTCACCAACTCCTCGCCCGGCCAACGTCGGCGCCTATGGACGGGTCGTCGTAGCGCGGCGGCTCAGGCAGGGTGAGTAGCTGTCCGAGCCCGCCAGGGATCAGTCCGCGAGCGGGATAACCTCGCGAAACTTGCCGCCATGCCCCTGCTCCGGCGGGTCGCCGCCGCGCTCGAGCGCGACCTGTTCGAGCCCGTGCGCGGCAAGCACCTTGCGCAGGCCAGTCTCGGCCTCGCGCCAGACCGCGTCCTCGTTCGCCGTCGACGCGACTTGCAGGCGCAATTCGAGCGTTTCCGGCGCGGTTTGCGCGATCTGGAAGAGCGTGATCCCGCGGACAGCTTCGATCGGCTGACTGAGCGCCAGCGGCGCAATTCTGACCTCGCCGCGCGGTGTGCGGAAGGTGAGAACGTCGGCGGAGCGCCCTTGCACGCGGATTGCGGGCAGGGGGTTCCCGCATGGGCAGGGGTCGGGCCGCTGCACCACGCTGTCGCCGAGGTCGTAGCGCAGGATAGGCTGCACGCGGTTGGCGAGGTTGCTGATCAGGACCGTGTGCGACGGCTCGCCTGGCGCGACGGGTTGATGGTTCGCATCGACGGGCTCGAACACCACCCAGTCCGCATTGACGTGCAGCCAGCCTTCGCCGCACATCGCGCTCATGAACACGCATTCCGAGGCGGCGTAGCTGTTGCCCACCTTGGCGTCGAACGCCCGGGCGATCCGGCCGTATTCGGCCTGTGGCAGGCCCTCGGCCGAAAGCGCCAGGAGCACGGGATGGATGGCGAGCCGGCCGGCCTCCTGCTCGTTGGCGAGCATAGCGGCGATGCTGGCATAGGGCGCAAGCATCGCCGGCTGGAAACGGTTCAGACGATCGACCAGTTCAGTCATCGGCATGTGGGCCGAAAGCACCTCGAGGCGCTTCCCCTGCCGTTTTTTGAGGCGGGCGGCGGCGACCGCCGAGGCGAAGTGGCCGCCCGTCGCCATGACCATCGCAGTCCGCCCGCGCCGCGCGATGATCCTGAGGATATCGCCGGGACTCAGCCAGCCACCGATCCAGCGGAGCATCATCGCGGTCACGACCGCCATCGTGCGATCGTCGGCCAGGAATATCCCGCGCCGACCGGTCGTGCCCGACGTGGTGTAGAGCGTGTACTTTCCCAGGAACCGCTCACCGATCCGAGCCGGGTCGTCGACGACGGCCTCCACGGCTTCGAGCGTTACCGCGCGGTCTGTGCACCAGTCGTCGAAGCGCTCCATCAGCGTCTTCTTATCAGTGACCGGGAGGCCGCACGGATCTTCGATGCGGTCCGGAAGATCGCGGTAGTAGGGCGAATGCTGGCGCGCAAACGCGACCATGTCGGCGAGGCGGGCGCGCTGGCGGCGTTCAATGCCCGCCCGATCGGCTTTGGCGGCTCTGCGCGTATCGAGCAGGATGCTCTCGGCCATCAGGTTCGGCCTCCGAAGGCCGGGAAGCCTACGACCTCAAGCCGCTAGAGGATCAAGCCGCTTATTCGCGCACGTCAGACCGCGGCCAACGAACTTCGCGAGGAGCCTGGCCCCGAGGCGGCCGGATCGATCCGCTCTCGCCAAGCGTCTGGCGCGTCATTCAAGAAGAGGGTATTTCTGTCTCGCTCTATGTTGCTGATATTGCTTGGCAATTTCCGATAAGATATATTAGGCGCGATTAGGACTCCGGCACCGACACTAGGAGATTATACACGCCTTTTACTCGCCGATATAGGCGGCGAGCTCGTCCGGCGTGCCGTTCGGGAACGCGGATTTCAGACAGTCGAGAAAGGCGGAGACCCGAGCGCTTAGCAGCCGGCGGGTCGGGTAGAGGGTCCAGAGCGGGACAGCCGATGAGGCTGTCGTCGGGATCCGGATTGACCCGAATGACGAGGAAAGCGACACCCACTGCGTTCGCGAGGCGACCATCGGCGGCGCCGAGCTGCGGGAGATCATCAACCTCGAGCCGCAGAGCAAGGTGACCTTCTTCCAGGCGACGGGGCCGCGGGAGGGCGCGATCATCAACGAGCTGTACGAGGACGGGGCCGGCGCTCTGCAACTCCGCTTCTATTGTTACCTCGGCCTGCGCGGCAAAGATCCAGGCGGGGCGGAGGAGCAGGCCGAGCAGGCCCAGTTCGACAGCGACCAGGGCTACAAGGCGGCTCTGCTCTCTACGCTGAAGCGCACGCGCGAACTCCTCGACGAAGGGCGCCTTTGAACGGCGAGCAGCGACCGGACGACCCCACGCCGTCACAGCCGCAGTTGGCAGCCACACAGGCTGCGGCCCTTATGGATGGAGCGGCTGATCGGCAGCTCGGCGCGAGATTCCACGCTCGAACCGGGCGAAGGTCGCCGCAGACGATCGAAGCCACGCTTAGCCTTTGCAAGGGTGCACCGATGACACCGCGCGGAGCGCCCTAGCAAGCTCGTCGATCCGGAATGGCTTGGCGAGATGGGCCAGATCGGGGGCGAGCCCTTCAGCCTCGGCGTAGCCGGAAACGATAAGCACGCCGGTGCTCGGCCAGCGCCGTCGGACAATCCGCGAGAGCGCGTCGCCGGTCATGTCAGGCATCAGGTGATCCGTGACCAATGCGTGGACGGATGTGTGGCTTTCCATCACCTCAAGGGCTTCGGGACCTGACGCAGCCTCGAGGACCTCATAGCCGAGCATCTCGAGCATGTTGCGCGTGGTGGCGCGCACCCCCGCGTCGTCGTCGACGAGCAGTAACCGACCGTGCGCCGCCCCGACGGGCGTTTCCCCGGATGGGAGGGGCGGCTGCCTCTGCCCGTGGCTGACCGGCAAGAACATCTCGACGTTGGTCCCAAGGCCGACCCGGCTGCTGATGTGCAGCCCCCCGCCGCATTGCGCGACCAGGCCGTGAACCATCGAAAGCCCAAGGCCGGTGCCCCTGCCCAGCCCCTTGGTGGAGAAGAACGGCTCAACCGCCCGCGCGCGGGTGGCCTCGTCCATCCCCTCCCCTGTGTCCGACACCGAAATACACACATAATGCCCCGGCGCCAGGCCCGCGCGATGGCCTGCATCCACCCACTCGGCTGTCGCCGACAGGCGGAGGGTTCCGCCGGTCGGCATGGCGTCCCGGGCGTTGACCGCAAGATTGAGGATCGCCATCTCCAGCTGGTTCGCGTCCACGTGGGCAGGCGGGAGGATGGGCGGGGTATCGATGGACACGCTGATCTGAGGGCCCGTGGTCGACCCGATGAGCTCGCCCATCGCCTGGATCGCCGCAGCCACGTCGACGGGTCCCGCTTGGAGCGGCTGACGACGCGCGAACGCGAGCAGTCGCTGGACCAGCGCCTTGGCGCGCTCGGCCGACTGGATCGCACCGTCGAGCAGCTTCCTTTCACGCGGCGAAAGCCGGCTGCTGCGCTGGAGGATGTCGAGCCCTCCCAGGATCGGCATGAGCAGGTTGTTGAAGTCGTGCGCCACCCCGCCTGTAAGCTGACCCATCGCTTCGAGCTTCTGGGCTTGGCGGAGGGCCGCCTGAGTCTGTTCGAGTTCGTTCTGGCGACGCAGTCGGTCCGTGACGTCGTAGACGACCTGAAATGCGCCGATCGCCTCGCCCGCGTCGTTCCGTAACGTGTTGAAGTTCATCTCATAGTAGCGACGATCCAGCGACGGGTCGCCGAACTCGTCGATCTCGGTGAACTCCTCGCCTGCGAGAGCACGGGCCCAAACCTCGCGCACTGCCGCCTGGTGCTCGGGCTTGTCCCTCAAGACGTCCAGCATTGAGTCGCCCACCTTCGGCCTGACGCCAAAGATGCGCTCAAACTCCGAGGCGCTCGCGTCGTTGATCGCCAGCCAGCGGAACTCGAAGTCCGCCGCCTGGATGAAGGCGTCGGTACTCTCGACAATGTCGGCGAAGATCTTCCGTTCGGCCAGCGCGTCGGCCACGCGCCGCTCAAGCTCGGCGTTCAGCGCCTGCAAGGAGGCCTGGACGCCGCGGAGTTCGGACACATCCTCGAAGGTGCAGACCGCCACCAGGCCGTTCGCCGTCTCGATCCGGCGGGCGCTGATCAGCAGCTCGACGAACGTCCCGTCGGGCCGCCGGTAGCGCATCGGGTGATCGGCGATCGTCTCGCCATGAAGCACCGCTCTCGCGGTTGGGTATTCTTCCGCCGAATAAGGGCGCCCGTCGGGATGGACGCCGCCATAGGTGTCGTACTCGTCAGCGACGCGGCCGAGGACACTGTGGCCGAGGATCTCCTCGGCTCGGCGGTTGTAGAGGATGAGTTCGCCGGAAGGGACGGACGCCAGGATCACCCCGACGGGCATCTCCTCGAGCACCGCCTCAAGGGACTGGCGCAGTGGCAGCGATGTCCGTGTATTCATTGGAGGTTCGCCCCTGCCCCACCGTCCTCGTTAGCACGCCTCGCGAAGAACGGAGAGCATCCTCCCCCATCCACTCTCGCCGCAAGTTCGCCGGAACGGATCCACCCGGAGAAAGCCCGCGGTGGCTACCTCGAAAAGGGCGTGAGGCCGAGGGCGGGACGCCCCTCGAACACGATCACGCGGCTCTTCGCGCGCCAGAGTTCCGCCGAATGCCCCTCGCGGCGCTGCTCGGCAAGTTCGATGGCAGCGCCATCATCAGCAGCCATGAATTCGTCGCTGCTGGTGATGTGACCCGCCCCGTTGAGAAAATAGAGTCTGTACCCGAGCACCCTCGCGCCTCCGACGGCGCGTCTAGCATGTGGATGTGCTGGAGAGCTGTAGGATTCCCGACAGGAACAGCGGCTTAGGACCAGCCGCCCAGATGTTCGCCTCAGCCGCGCGCAACCACTTCCGCTTCGCACACCGTCTCGGCAACGGACTGGATGTCGGCGGAGAGAAAAGCCAGGGTGTCCCGGCAACTGCAGGCGGCGTCGGCGAGGCCCTCGGCGTCGAGCACCTCAACGCCCCGACCGCTCTTGATGACACGTCGTTTCTGCAGCGCGGAGACTGAGGCCGCGATCGTGGTTCGTTGCACGCCCAGGAGCTGGGCAAGCGCCTCCTGCGTGACCGGCAGGTGGTCACGGCGAGCCTTGTCGCGCATGTCCAAAAGGATCCGCGCGAGCCGGTTCTCCACTGAATGCAGTGCGTTGCATGCGGTGGACTGCCGCCCCTCAGCCAAAAGCACCTCGACATACATGTGAATGGAGCGCCGCAGATTGGCGCTCTGCGAAAAGAGATCGCGATAGGCGGACGCCGTCAGTGTCAGCGCGCGGCCCGGAACCTGGACGACCGCGCGAGTGTAGCTCCGCCGGCTGCCGCAGGCTTCGAACACGCAAAGCGCACCCTCCCGCCCAAGAAGGGTGACGTTGACGCTTTCGCCGTCGATCGTCTCCGAGCCCAATGCCAGAACTGCATCAAGGGGGAAGAGAACATCCTGAACGTCCTCGCCCGGCCGCTGCACGACGTCACCCCGTTCGAGCTGCAATGGCTTGAGGCGACGCTCCACCTGGGCAAAGCATTCGGGCTCAAGCCTGGCCAGCAGGGCATTGGATTTGGGCATTGCGGGAGGCTGCCTAAGGGCGAAGAAAGCTGTTCCCTTAGCCTGTACGACCCGCGTCGGCTGTAGCCTTCCCGACAACATGGCCGTTCTCCGAGAACGTCCCGAACGGCGGCGACACCGATTACGACGTCCGCGCCGCGTCAGCCACGCCCTTTTTCGCCAACCGGATCTTCGCTCTTCGCGGACCGGTGACGCTCAGCGACGGTCGCGGCCTCCGCGAGCTGCTGGGCCGTCTGCGCCGCGGCGCTTGGCGTCAAGGAAACGCCCATAGGCCCGTTTTCGGCTCGGATAACGACCTCTCCATCGAAGACCTCGACTGAGAGAGGCTTGTCATAGGCGCGGGTGCTGGCCATCGCGAACCTCTTCTTGCCGCCACGTGCAGTCGCCTGGGTGACACGCGCAGATGCCACTAACTTTAGGCAGCGGCGATGGTTGCACGGCCCAGGCTGCCGGCGAGCGTCGTCCATCATTGCCCAATCCGCACTGGAAAGGTGTAGTCAGCCCGACAACCCGGCCTGCAGCTTGCCTCTATAACGGTCCGATGACGTGCGAAGTCAGCGATCGCTGCTACACCTTTCTCGGAGTTCGCGCCGATGGCGGCGTGCCGGTCATGGACCTGCGCCCCGCCTTGGACGATGAGACCGCCGTTCTGTTCGCCAGAGCCCTGCTGCAGGAGCATCGCACCTGCACACGCCTCGAAGTGTGGCGCGATGGCGAGATCGTCACCGTGTTGAGCCGTGGCTGCGAATTCCACGCGATCGCGGGCACGAATTCCACGGCAAGGTGGGCGCGGATTCCACGCGAAGGTGGGCACGGATTCCACGGGATCATGGGCGCCCTCTGATCTGAGGGGGTGAGCGCGGTTCGGCCGACAATCTGAGGGCTAAAGGTCCCCTGTGCTGAGCAGAGGGGGCCCGATGCCGACCGAGAGATTGTCGATGCGCCGGATAAGAGAGTTGTTGCGCCTGAGGTTCGAGGTCGGCCTGAGCACCAGGCTGATCGCGACGTCGCTGGGGATCAGCAAAGGCGCTGTGGGCGACTACCTGCAGCGGGTTCAAGTCGCCGGGCTGGGCTGGCCGCTGCCCGAGGACTTGGACGACACGGTGCTTGAGCGGCGGCTTTTCCCCGGGCCGCCGCCAAGCAAGGCACCGCGGGCCGAGCCGGACTGGGCCGCCGTGGACCGAGAGCTGCGGCGCAAAGGCGTGACCCGATCTCTGCTCTGGCAGGAATATCGGGCCGAACATCCCGATGGGTACGGCTACGCCTGGTTTTGCGAGCACTATGAAGCCTGGAAGGCGCGGCGATCGCCGACGATGCGCCAGAAGCACCTGGCGGGCGACAAGGTCTTCGTCGACTACGCCGGCGATCCGATCGAGCTGATCGATCCCGAGACCGGCGAGGCCCGGCCGATGAAGCTCTTCGTGGCGGCCATGGGGGCGTCGAGCTACGTCTACGCCGAGGCGCGGCCCAGCGAAGGCTTGGCGGACTGGATCGGTTGTCATGTCGGGCTCTTCGCCTTCCTCGGCGGCGTGCCGGCGACCATCGTCTGCGACAACCTCAAGGCCGGCGTGGCGCGCGGCGACCGCTACGAGCCGCAGATCAACCGGACCTACCAGGACCTGGCGCGGCACTACGGAACCGCGGTGATCCCGGCCCGGCCGTACAAGCCGCGTGACAAGGCGAAGGTGGAGCAGGCCGTGCTGCTCGCCGAGCGCTGATCCTCCCCCGAAAAAGTGGACGGGGTTAAGCCGCTCTGCGCTCGGCCTCGGCTGGACTGATGTAGCCCAGGGCTGAGTGCAGGCGGCGGGGATTGTAGAAGCCCTCGATGTACTGGAACAGGTCTCGTCGGGCCTGGTCGCGGGTGGCGTAGACCCGGTGGTGGACGCGCTCGGTCTTGAGGGTGTGGAAGAAGCTCTCCATCGGGGCGTTGTCCCAACAATCGCCCTTGCGGCTCATTGAAGGCGTGATGCCGGCGCGGGCCAGGGCCGAGCGGTAGGCCTCGGCGGCGTACTGGATACCGCGGTCGGAGTGGTGGATCAGGCCGGGCGCCGGCCGCTGGCGCTCGATGGCCATCTGCAGCGCGTCGAGGGCGATCTCGACGTGCAGCGAAGGCCGCATGCACCAGCCGACGATCTTGCGGGTGAAGAGGTCGAGCACGGTAGCGAGGTACAGCCAGCCCTCGCCGGTGGGGATGTAGGTGAGGTCGGCGAGCCAGACCTGGTTCGGCGCCTGGGTGGTGAAGTTGCGGCCGAGCCGGTTGGGCGCAATCGGATAGCCATGGCGACTGTCGGTCGTCCGCGTGCGCCGCGGCAGAGCCGCCAGGCCCCGGATGCCGGCCCGGCGCATCAGCCGCTCGATGCGGCTGCGCCCGACGCGGCGGCCGTGGCCGCGGAGCACGGCATGCACCCGAGGCGAGCCATAGGTCCCGCTGCTGTCGGCGTGGATCCGGCGGATGTCGTCCAGCAATGCGCGGTTGGCGACCGCGCGCCGGCTCTCTGGCCTGGAGCGCCAGGCGTAGTAACCGCTGGCCGACAGACCCAGGACCGCGCACATCACCCGAACCGGCCAGACGCTGCGATGCTCATCGACGAACCCGAACTTCATCGGGAGGCCGATCCGAAGATGAGCGCGGCTTTTTTTAGGATGTCGCGCTCCATCCGCAGCCGCTCGTTCTCGCGCCGAAGCCGGGCGTTCTCCGAGGCCAGGTCAGACGGCGACGGGGCCGGCGCTTGCGTGGTGGAGCGCCTCGCCGCCCCCGTCGCCTGCGCCCCGAACTGCATCATCCATCGTCGAAGCACCGTCTCGTGCAGACCCAGCTCCCGGGCCACCGCGCCCACCGACAGGCCGCTCACAGCCACCCGGTCGACCGCCTCGCGCTTGAACGTCTCCGGAAACACCCGGCGCGCACCACTCATCTGACACTCCTCTCCAGCTCCTCAGAGCTAGCATGGGTGTCCACCAAACCGGGGGAGGATCAGCATGAACGAACCTTATCCGGTCGGCGGCGCTGCGGGCCAGCGGTGCTCGGCTCCCCTCACGAAGAGAGAGCGGCCATCTGCGGCGGGGCAGCTCATGACCCGAGCTTCCGCTGCAGCTTCAAGGTGGCGGTCTCGGATGCGGCTTGGCTCCCCGCTGCGCCGCCCTACATCGCCTTCATCGGCTGAGGGCGATGAGAGGAGGACGATATGAAGCTGTACTACGCTCCAGGCGCCTGTTCGCTCGCGCCCCACATCGTCATACGCGAGGCGGACCTTTCAGCGGACTTGGAGAGGGTCGACCTGGCCGCCAAGAAGACCGAGCACGGCGACGACTTCCGCTCGATCAACCCCAAGGGCTACGTCCCGGCGCTGAAGCTCGACGACGGGCCGCTGCTGACTGAGAACGCCGCCATCCTGCAGTATCTGGGCGACCGCGCGGGCGAAGAGGCGGGGCTCATTCCAGCGGCCGGAACGATCGAACGCTACCGCTTGATCGAGTGGCTGACCTTCGTGTCGACCGAGCTGCACAAGGGCTTCAGTCCCCTGTTCAACCCCGCCTTCCCGGACGAAGCCCGCAAGCTGACGCGCGCGAAGCTCGCGGAGCGCTTGGGCTGGCTCAACGAGCACTTCGCGGACCACGAGTTCCTCCACGCGGAGCGCTTCAGCGTGGCGGACGCCTACCTGTTCACCGTCCTCAGCTGGACCAAGCGCCACGCGATCGATCTGCAGCCCTACCCGAACGTCAAGCGCTTCCAGAACCGGATCGCCGAGCGGCCCGCCGTCCAGAAAGCGCTGGGCGAAGAAGGTCTTCTCGAGCAGGCGGCGGCCTGATCGCTGCGCCGTCCCGGCGCGAGAGGCCGGGACGGCCTTCGACGGTCGGACCCATGCGGATCGCCACCTTCAACGTCAACGGCGTCAATGGCCGCCTTCCTGTCCTGCTGAGGTGGCTCGAAGAGACGCGGCCGGACGTCGTCTGCCTGCAGGAGCTGAAGGCGCCGCAGGAGCGCTTCCCCGCCGAGGCGATCGAACGCGCCGGCTATGGCGCGATTTGGGCTGGCCAGAAAAGCTGGAACGGCGTCGCGATGTTGGCGCGCGGCGCCGAACCGGTTGAGATCCGGCGAGGCTTGCCGGGCGACACCGAAGATCTGCAGAGCCGGTACCTCGAAGCCGCTGTCGAGGGTGTGCTCGTCGCCTGCCTCTATGCGCCGAACGGCAATCCCGCGCCGGGGCCGAAGTTCGATTACAAGCTGGCCTGGCTTGCGCGGCTGAACAGACGCGCCGCTGAGCTTGTGAAGACCTGCACCCCCGCCGTTCTGGCAGGCGACTTCAACATCATCCCGACGGAGCTGGACGCTTATAAGCCGGAGCGTTGGGTCGACGACGCCCTGTTCCGACCGGAGTCGCGCGCGGCGTTCGAGGCGTTGTTGGACCAGGGCTGGCGTGACGCGCTCCGCAGCCTCCACCCCGCCGAGCGCATCTTCACCTTCTGGGATTACTTCCGAAACGCCTTCCCGCGGGACGCGGGCTTGCGGATCGATCATCTGCTGCTGAGCCCGACCCTTTCGTCGAGGCTCGTCGCCGCCGGTGTTGATCGGCATGTCCGCGGCTGGGCCAAGACGAGCGACCACGCGCCGGTCTGGGTCGAACTGGAGAAGGCCGGCGAAGGCGGCTGAGCGCCGGACAGCCTAGAGCTTAGCAGCCATGAGCCGGGCTACGGCCGCAAGGAACGTCGCGAGCGGCGTGTCCTTGGTGAGCGTCACATCCGCGCCCAGGTGAGCGGCGAGTCCCAAGAGGTAGTCCGCTGACAAGGCCGCGCGCCCTGCCGTGGTGGCGATCACCTTTACGCTCGGCCACCTCGCCCGGGCTGAGCGGATCGCCTCCAAGCCATCCTGCTCCGGCATCAGAATTTCGACGATGAGCACCGCGACTGGGCCTGTCGACGTCAGTATAGCCCGGCCGTCCTCGCCCTCCTCGACCACGTAGGCCCGCGCGCCCAGCGCAGCCGCCAATCTGGCCCGGAACTCCTCATCCGGGTCCAGAACCAAGACATTGCAATTCAACAGGAATCTTTCCGCTCGAACGGCTTCGAAATTTGGTCGCGACCGCCGCAACCAATCATTCACACGGCAGTTATGCCGGATGCCACGTGCGAGCAATATAGTGCACAGTCCATGCTGAACTAGAGGAGAGAGAGACCGTGTCCGTTGCGTTGTCCTTGCCTTCTGCCGAAGGCGGGCTGCGCCGGTATCTGACCGAGATCCGGAAGTACCCGCTGCTCGGCAAAGATGAAGAGTACATGCTGGCCAAGCGGTGGCGGGAGCATGAGGATCCGGAAGCCGCGCACCGCCTCGTCACCAGCCACCTTAGGCTGTCCGCCAAGATCGCCCTGAGCTATCGCGGCTACGGCTTGCCGCTCGGAGAAGTCATATCCGAAGGCAACCTCGGCCTGATGCATGCGGTGAAGAAGTTCGACCCCGACAAGGGCTTCCGCCTGGCCACCTACGCGATCTGGTGGATCCGCGCCGCCATCCAGGAGTACATCCTGCGCTCGTGGTCGCTGGTGAAGCTCGGCACCAGCGCCGTCCAGAAGAAGCTGTTCTTCAACCTGCGACGGGCGAAGGCGCGAATTTCCGCCCTTTCGGATGGAGACCTCAAGCCGGACCAGGTGAAGGCCATCGCGAGCCGTCTGGGGGTGAATGAGGAAGAGGTCGTCAACATGGACCGCCGGCTCGCCTCGCGAGACGCCTCGCTGAACTCGCCCTTGGCCGCCGACGCCGAACAGGAATGGTTGGACGTGCTGGAGGACGAAGCCGCCGTCGATCCTGAAGCGGCGGTCGCCGAAGCCGAGGAACGCGCGCTGCGCATGGATCTCCTGGCGCAAGCGATGCAGACCCTCAATGCACGCGAACGGCGGATCTTCACGGCGCGCAGGCTGCAGGATCCTCCGGCCCTGCTCGAGGACCTGGCCAAGGACTTCGGCGTTAGCCGCGAGCGCGTTCGCCAGATCGAGGTCCGCGCCTTCGAAAAGGTCCAGGCCTTCGTCACCGAGGGCGAAAAGCGCAAGCTCCGCGAGAAGCGGCGTCGGCGCGCCGCTGAGGTCTTGATCGCTCGGCGCACCGCCGATGCGCCGGTCTGGGCCACCGCGTGACCCGGCCTCGCGTTGGGAACGCTCGCCCGTGAGACGCCGTTCGTGCCCCGGGCGGGCGTGATCCACGAGGGATTTGCATGTCGGACGTAGCCAACCGGCTGGCGGCCATCGCCAGCCCGGCGGAGACCTTCGCCTGGACCAAGCTGATCGATACGGCGGGCGATCTGGCGGTCAATCTCGCCGTCGCCGTCTTGATCCTGGCGGTGACCTTCTGGCTTGCAGGCTGGGCCAATCGCTTCGTGCGCGCCGCCCTGGGCCGAGTCCACCCGCGCCGGGGTGCGCCTGACGTCACCCTGCAGACCTTCGCGGGCTCCATG
Organism: Phenylobacterium zucineum HLK1; assembly: GCF_000017265.1. Taxonomy (NCBI): domain Bacteria; kingdom Pseudomonadati; phylum Pseudomonadota; class Alphaproteobacteria; order Caulobacterales; family Caulobacteraceae; genus Phenylobacterium; species Phenylobacterium zucineum. The sequence goes on from NC_011143.1 coordinate 338,913, forward strand.
GCGCGCAACCTTGTGCTCGTGGTCGGCCTGGTGGCCATGCTTCAGCAGTTGGGCGTCCGCACCACCTCGATCATCGCCGTTCTCGGCGCCGCATCGCTGGCCATCGGCCTCGCCCTGCAGGGGGCGCTCTCCAATGTGGCCGCCGGAGTGATGATCCTGCTCTTCCGGCCGTATCGCGTTGGCGACATCGTCGAGACGGGCGGCCGAGTGGGTCGCGTGGAGGCGCTCGACCTCTTCGTCACCGAGCTGGCGACCCTCGACAACCTCAAGGTCGTCATCCCCAACAGCAAGGTGTTCGGCGATGTGGTGGTGAACCATACCCATCATGATCGCCGTCGGGCGGACGTCAGTCTCCGCTTGCCGGCGACGGTCGATGCGACGGCCGTGATGGACCGGCTCCGCCAGCGACTGAGGGAGGACGCACGTGTCCTGCAGGATCCCGCGCCGATCCTCGAACTCACGGGCGTCGGGGAGGCCTGGGCCGAGCTCACGGTGAGGCCCTGGACGGAGCGCGAGAACTACGGGCGCCTGAAGGCGGACGTGCTTCTCTGGGCCAAGCTCCTGGAGAAGGATCTGCAATCGCCCCTGCCCGCGACGGCCGAGGCCGAGGGCGATCGTCCGCGGGAAGAGCAGCGTCCTCAAACGGCGCTGGCCTGACGCGCTCGACAGCGGCGCCTGCCTCCAGTCGTCCATCCGCCCTTGCATCCGCGCGGCGGAGCCATAGATTCAGGTCGAACGCCGCCTATCGTCGGCGTGGCCGCTGCCCTGGCGAAGGACTCCTGGTCCAACGAGATCGACACACTGCGACCAGCAACCTGAAGCCGGCCGCAAGAGACGAGCAGCACGTTTCGACCCTGGCCGGGCGGAAGGATTTCGCACGTGTATTCCACCCTGGAAGGCGCAAAGAAGAGCGCCAAGTCGCTGCACCGTCTCTTCGACGAGAGCGGCCTCATCTATCCTTTGTCGAAATGTCAGCTGGCGATCGCCAAGGCCGGCGGCTTCCAGCACTGGCATGACCTGGAGAGCAACCTGAGCGCGGCGCGCCAGCCGGCGGCAGCGGAGGCCTACCGGCGTCGCCTGATCGCGGCGCTGCCCGAGCCCTGCCGCAACCCGGTCCGGGCTTGGTTTGCGGACGAGCCCCCGCCGGACCCGCCTATCGAGGGCTATCCGGCGCGCTGGTATCGCGACGTCTACCCCTATCTTGCGGCCGTCACGAAGCTGCATCGGCGCACCCCCCTCCTGCGCCCCGGCTCCGGCCGCGGCCAGCAGCTGCGCGAGCTGCTCGTCTACGAACTGCTGCTCAACCTGAAGGGCGGCGCTCAGCCCCCGCCGCGCCTTGAGGCCGACACCCTGGCCTTTTGCTTCCGAGGCGACCTGGAGGCTCTTTACCCCGAGCAGATCCGCCACCCCGACTTCGAGCGGGAGCTTGCGCGGCTGGTCGAGGCCAAGATTCTCGATTGGCGCTTCGGCATGATGCGGGTCCTCCCGCCCGCCGGCGACGTCGAGGCGGAGATGCGGGAGCGCAAGGCTGGCATGGCCCAGTACTGGACCGAGACGAGCGGCGAGGCGGGGGACCACGAGCGTCTCATGGCTATCCGCGAAGCCTTGGCGGCCATCGGCGTCAATCATGCGCTGCGCATCGCTGGCGCCATCGCTGAACAGGGGTCCGACGCCTACACCACGCCCTCCGGCGCGATGCTGGACCTGCTTTCGCGCCTGGCGGCCGAAGGCGAGCTGGAGACCTTCGCCCGCGCCGTCGACTTGGCGGCCAAGATCCACCCGCAGAACGCCGCCTTCGTACGCGGAAAGGCGCCGGCGAAGATCGCGTCCAACTATTTCGGCGCGCGTCTGAAGCTGCCGCTGCAGGACTTCACGGCCTGGACCAACGAGAACCCCGACTGGCCGGACCGGCTCATCGACGACCTCTCGTCGCCCGACCTTTTCCGACGGACGGTCGACACCATGGCCGAGCAAGTGCGGGGCGCCGCGGCCTGACCAGCTGGCGTTGCGCGCGGCTGGCGACGTCGCGTGCAACGCTGCGGCAGCTATTCGATACGGATCACGTAGTGCGGCACGTCGTAGAGCGAAGACTTGCGGATCGGCAGCCCGCAACCCGCCGCCTGCAGGTCGGACTGCATGGCAAGGTAGGTAGCGTCGTCGAGGCGAGGATCCAGCACCACCTCCTCGAACACCGCGTGCGGATCGAGGGCGTACTTCATGACCCCGCCGGCTCCGAGGCGCGGGCGTCGAGGGTCGGGAAGCTCCATGTCCTGGAAGATCAGCCGCACCTCGTTCTCGTGGATGAAGGTGTCCCGCTTCAGGCAAAGCAGTTCGGCGAAGCCCGTGCCTTGGCCGCCGGCGGCCACGTCCGCGAAGGTCAGGCCGCCCATCAACCGGTCGAGCTCGGCCTCGGTGACGTAGCGGATGCGGCCGACGAAGAATTGCTGCGGCCACTCGGGCGGACCGACCGCGCGAAGGTTGTCGAAGAGCTTGCGGATCGTCGTTCGGACCTTCACGCCGCGGCTGGCGCCGCTGGGCGAATAGATCCGCCACATGGCGTCGCTCTCCGCCGTCAGCGACCAGCATTGTCCGTACCAGTCGTCCGCAAGATTCTTGAGCGGAATGCGGGAGCCGGACGTCGGATCGTCCACCTCGGTCCGCGCCAGCATGAAGTTCTCGAAGGGGTCGTCCCACTTGGTGGGGTGGACCAGGGCGTCCGTGGCCGTGGCGACCAGCGCCTCGAAACGGTCCAGCGCGTAGATGCGGTAGATTGGCAGGTCGAGCGCGTCGGGCGTGAGATTGACGAGGCCTCGGATGTTCGGCGCAGCCAAGCGCTCTTCCTTTCGTGGTCGATGGGCAGGGTACGAACGGGACGCACGAGCGCCAGCCGCGCTATAGGCTGTGGCCCGGCGCGTGACCAGCCGCGGCGCTGCGCCGGCTCTGGCGGCGTTCAGCTGGCGGCGCGCAGGCCCGGAAGACCGTCAGCGGAAGCCGGTGGGACCAGGTCGGCCAGCTCCGCCTCGCGCGCGGCGCGGCTGACATTGAACCGGATGAGCACCACCTCCTCGCCCGTCGGCTGCGGCCATGGCGTGGTCCCAAGGTCCGCGGCTTCGCCCGCCGAGACGATCGTCCAGCCCCCGTCGGCCGGCTGTGACAGCACGTAATTGCCGCTGCGTCCCTTCAAGAGCGGCGCGCGCGCCAAAGGCATGTAGCTGTACTCGGCGCCTGACGCGCCCCGGAAGATCACATAGCTCGACACGACGTCAGGCCTCCTTGCCCGCAACATCTCACGCCAAGGTGCGAGACGTCAGCCGCTCCGATGTCGCGCAGCCGATTTCTTGTGGACCGTGCCGCCTGCGCCGCGCTTGCGCCCGCGAGGCGCCGGGATCACCGTCCGCCCATGCGCCTGCAGTACGGCCGATATCAGGGACGAACCGCCGAGACTCTCCTCCTGAGGGCTCCGGATTACGCCGTCTGGGTGATGCGCCACCAGCCGGAGGGCCGCCTGGCGCAATACTTTCGCGATCTGATCACGGCGTTCGACGCCCGCCCAATCAACCAGCCCTGCCAGGCTTGCGGCGCCGCCGCCACTCGGGCGGCCGCCCTGCCGGACCGCAGCGACCTCTACTTTTTCTGCGACGACTGCGCCCTCTATCCCAATGCCGCCCCTGAAGGGGCCGCCCAGAACCTGCGCACCTTGGCGGATTTCGTGAGTCACGTGGAGCGCACGGCGCGCCGGCGGCCGGTCGCCAGGCTGCGCGCCTTCGTTCGCCGCATGGCTCAGGCGAAAGGCCTGCCGCGCCGGATCACCGAACCGGCGGCGGAAGCCTTCTTCGCTGGGGAGATCATGTAGCGCCGCCATGGTCCGACGAGAGATCCGCGAAACGCGGACTCTCGCGTGAGAACTATCTTCGCCGCGGCCGGTCCTTTGGCGCCTCCGGCGCGGGCCGTTCCCGGGTCTCCGGTCGCAGCGCCCGGATGGCGCGGATGAGTTCGTTCCGCCGCGTGGCCGGTTCCGGCATGGTCCGCACGAAAGCGCCCACATCCTTCGCCAAGGCGCGGTCCGCCGGATCGGCGGATCGGCCCAGCGCTTGGGCGACGGCCGCATAGGCGCGGCGCACGGCCGCCTGCCGTGCGAGAATCCGTTGCTCCCATGGACGATCCATGGTCCCGCCGCGCGCCAGCCGCGCAGCCTCCCGGTAAGCGGCCTCGAGCACCCGCGGCGCAGGCCCCTGCCCCCGCTCGTAGCGCTCCCGCATCTTCCGGATCGGCGTGCGCTCCGCCTTTTTCGTGATCCCGCGGGTCCGCCGCAGCGTCGCTTCGGCCGCCACTCCGCGCTCGCGCAGCTTCTCGGCGAACCGCTGCCGCCAGGCCTCCAGGTCGGCCTTCCGCGGGCTCAAGCGACGACCGTCCTCGCCCAGGGACCGGACGCTGAGGTGGACGTGCGGATGTCCGGCGTCGGTATGCAGGGCGAACGCGTAATCGTGCGTTTCCCCAAAGGTCTCGCGTGCGAAGGCCCGCGCCGCGTCGCGCATCCGGATGTAGTCCGTTCCCGGCGGCATCGAGAGGACGATCGAGACCGACATGGAGGCGTCGCTCCGCGTCCTGAGGTCGTCGGCGGCCCAGTCGGCGCCGAGTTCACGGACCGCCTCCAGCCCCTGCAGCTGCTCCCCGTCGCGCCCTTCCAGCGGCAGCTCGCCGTCGCGGGAGATGTACTCCAGGTGCGCCCGCAGGTGCTCGCCGTCGCGGGTCTTGCCGGTGATCTTCACCAGCACTTCCGGCGCTCGCCGCACCACGTTGGCAAGCCGCGCCTTGGAATCCCGGCCCCGCGGCGGCGGCGGCAGCACCGGGACGTCCGCAACCCTGCGGCCCCCGCGGGCGATGGGGGCCCAGAGCTCATCGAAGCCGCGGACTTGGCCGAGCGGGCTCATCGGTCCTCTCCGCTCCAATAGGACAGGTCGCCCTCGAGCGCGGCGCGGACGCCTTCGAGCTGCGCGCGCACCTCCTGGCGGAAGGCCATGAGCTCCTTGGCGCTCGCCGCCCCCCCCCCCCCGGCTGTGGAGCGCGTGCACGGCTTGGTTCAGGTTCACGCCGATCCGGCGGAGGTCGCGGCGGATCTCGAGCAGCGCCTGGGCCTCGGCCCGGCTGAACTGTGGCCGGCCGAGAAGACGCCGCCGCACCAGACCCACCACCCACTCGGTGCGGCGAAGGCCGGCCTGGCGGCACGCCGCGTCCAGCGCGGTCAGATCCTCGTCCCGCAGGCGGATGGTCACCTTCTCCGATCGCCCGCGCGCCCGAAGCTCCGCCTCCGCCGCGGGCGGCGCGCCGCCGCCGCTCCGCAGCACGGTCTCGATCATCTGGCGCAGGAGCTTGGAGCGTCCGCCTCGGGATGACGCGAAGGCGTCGAAGCGGACGGCGAGATCGTCGGACAGCCGCACGCCGAAAAACGCCATGACGTCATCGTGGCGTTTAACAATGCCGGCGGCAAGCCTATCCTGCCCTCCCTCACCACAAACCCCTTCACGTTTGGTCGAACAAACGCCTGGCGTTGTCGGAAAGCGGAGCCGTACCGCGGCTGCCCCCCCATAAGCAGCCGAGTCCCACTGGGCGTAAAGCGGAGTCGAACGGTCCAGGCGCCGCTCTCCACGCTGCGCAAAAAAGGGGAGCCGAAGCTCCCCTCAGAAGGGTGGAGACCCCAGGAGCCGATCCGCAGCCTTGGGCTCGAAGCAGTCCCAGAACGCGGCTTCGGCCGGGTCGTCCGCCAGGATGCAGCGGGCCATCCAGGCATCGGCCGCCGGCGGGTTGCGCGCCTCCCATTCGGCCTGCGCCCGCATCTCGGTTTCGTAGGCCCTCATCGCTTCGGCCTCGACGATCGCCGGCACGTCGCCGCGATCCCAGAGCGGCATCAGCACCGGGTAGAAGCGGTGATACCCTGCGTCCCCCACGTCCAGACTGGTCAGGAAGGTGCGCCATTCGCCCAGCTGCTGGGCTTCCGACAGCTGGGTCCAGGTGGTGAAGAGGTCGATCGAGGCCATGGGAGGATCTCCGTCCTTGAGCCGCTCACCGCGAGCGGCGACGGCCTCTTCGGGACAGGCCTGGGCGCCCGTCAGTCACCGGAGCCCTCGGCCATGCCGAGGGCGGAGGGGAACGGCGCAGCCGTTGACTTACGGGCTGGCCTGGCACGATGGGACGTTCGACGCGCAGCGCTCGCGCCCCGTCAGGGGCGCTCCGTCCGGCGCCTGCCCGAAGGGCGCGCCCGGGAGCAGCGGCGAGGCTGAGCGCGGGCGGCCTCAAGAGCGCGCAGCCGTCAGTCTTGCAGCTCGCGGCTGTGGAGCGGCGCGAAGGTCTGAGCGGCCGGCCCTCCATGCAGCTTGGCGCAACGACGCTTCAGCTCATCGCAGAAGAGCCGCCCCGCCGGGCCTGGCGGGGCGTCTATCCGCCAAGCGAGCCAGGACGGCGTGACGGTGAACGCCGTCCGGACCAAACTCCTCCACCGGCAAGCGAACGAGACAGCCGGCCTCGAGGTCGTCCGCCACGAGCCACAAGGGCAGACTACCCCAGCCAACGCCTGCGATGAGGAGCGCCCGCTTGGTCTCATTGTCGCTGGCCCGCCAAACGCCGGGCGACAGCACGCCGAAGTCTTGGCCCTCGGTGAGAGGCGACGGGTCGGGCACGACGATCTGAACATGGTCGGCGAAGGTGATGCGGGTCAGCGGCTGGCCGCCGGCGGCAAGTTTGGCAAGCGGATGATCCGGCGCCGCAACAGCGGCGCGCGGGATGTCCGCCAGGAACGAGAGCTCGATGGTCGGGTCCGCGATATCCGCGCCGGTCACGGCGAGGGCGCATTGCCGGCTGCGCAAGGCGGCATGCGCCGAGCCGAGCGGCAGGGTCCAGGTCTGCACCCCCACCGTGGGGTAGGCCTCGTGCACCGCCCTGAGCGCCGCCGCCGCCAATGGCAGCGGGAACTGCGGGTCCAGCGCGAGGGTGAGCTTGAGCTCGACCTTATGGCCCAGGCCGCGGGCGCGGGCTCGCAGCACGTCGGCCTTCAGCAGCAGGGCGCGGGCGTCGCCCAGGAGGGTCTGACCTTCGGCCGTCAGGACGGGGCGTCGGCCGGATCGATCGAACAGGCGCACGCCGAGCTGCGTCTCGAGCGACGCCAGGGCATGGCTCACCGCAGACTGCACGCGGCGCAGCCGCTGGGCTGCGGCGCGGAAGCTGCCAGCCTCGGCCACGGCCACGAAGACCCGCATCTGGTCCAGGGTGAGGGGATCGATCACCGATCTATTCCATCGACCAAAACCAGCAAGATTTCAGCGATTGCGCCGATCGCGTCGAGCCTCATCTCCAGGGAAACCGATGGAGGCTTTACCATGCAGCAGATCTATCCCGACCTCTGGCAGACCCGCGCCGAGCAGCCGCTGCCCAGCGTCGCCGACCTCGTGACCCGCGCCTATCTGATCACGCGGGCCGACGGGAACCTGCTGATCTACTCGACCGGGCTTGCCGACGAGCACCAAGCCATCGGCGATCTGGGCGGCATCCGGCGCCAGTACCTCAGTCACGTGGACGAGGCGGGCCCCGCGCTCAAGACCCTTCAGGAGACGTTCGGCTCCGAACTGTGGGGCCACGCCGTCGAGGCGGACGCGGTCCTCCGCAGAGCCGGCGTCGCGCCGAACCGGACGTTCACCGGCCCGGAGACGCACGGCGACCTCGAGGTGATGCCGCTGCCCGGCCACACGCCAGGCAGCACGGCCTACCTGTACCGCTCGCCGCATGGGCGGACATACCTCTTCACAGGCGACACCATCGGTCGCGACGACCGCGGTGTCTGGACCGCTGGATACCTGCCCTTCAGCGACAAGGCTCAACTGGTGGCGACGCTCCGGCGGTTGGCGGAACTTGCGCCCGACGTCGTGCTCTCCAGCGCCTTTGGCCGAAACCATCCCCATACCGAGATGACGGCGCCGGGGCAGTGGCGGGCCGCCGTCGATGAGGCGCTGGCTCCCCTTCTCACGGCGGCGTGAAGCGGCGCGTGGCCGTCCCGCGGCGCCGTGAGCGCCGGAGGCGCGAACGCCCTGAGGGCTTCTTCGAGTGTCGGCCGTCCTCAGCCGTGCCGCGCCCGATGTCAGTCGAGCGGCAGCACGCGAAGCCGCCTCCGGCTGATCCAGCCGATCAGCGGCCGGTCCGAAGCGTAGTCGAACGCCTCGACCTTGGCCCAGGCCTCGCCCGCCTCCAGCACCCGCAGCGGCTGGTCCGGATAGATGGCGCGGATCGCGGGCGCCTTGGCGTCGGGCGCGCTGCGCAGCCAGGCCCGCTCATGGACGTAGCGCAGGTCGCGCGCGGTCTGCGGCGGCGGCTGCGCCGCCTTCAGCTCGTCGAGCTTGGCGATGACCGCAGCGGTGTCCGGACCCCGCCGCTCCGCCTCGTCCCCCTGGTATGACAGCCAAGCGAGGCCGACGCCGATGACCCCGACCAGCACGCCGACCACGTTCATCACGCCGAGGAAGGTGATCGGCTGGCGCTCCCGCCGGAGCACCTCGGCCACCAGTTCGGCGAGCCGCGCCAGGGCGGCGTCCAGCCGATCGAGGCGGGCGTGGGCGTCGGTCTCGTCCAGCGCCGTGACGCCGGCCATTACCGCGCCGAACACCGGCGCGTCGGCGTCCAGGTCCTCGTCATAGTGCGCCAGCACGTCGGCCGCGGCGCCGCGGGCGGCCACCCCGTCGAGGCCCGCGACGATGGTCGCCTGGAAGCCCGGCCGCTGCACCGCCTCGACGAGCCGCGTGGCGAGGGTGGCTTCCGCTGCGTGCAGCGCCCCGATGGACGCCAGGGCGGCGCCGGGCAAGCGCAGGTCGAACTGGCTGCGCAGCAGCCGGGCGACCGATGTCGCCTCCCCGAAGAGCTGGTCGTAGATCCCGAACTTCGGCGTCAGCCCAAGCGTGGCCAGATGCGGATAGACCTGCGCGACGCCTAAGACTTCCGTGGCGCGCCGGGCGTTCGCCTGCATCTGGCCGATCACGGAATTCGGCCCCACAAGATCCTCGAAGGGGGAGCGGTACTTCGGGAGCCGCGCGGCCTGCTCGGCGGCGCGGATCATCGCCGCGGCCGTCCCGCCATAGAGCGCCTCGTGCGCCGCCATCAGGCTCGAGGCCGGCCGGAACATGTCCGCCACGCGCCGTTGACGCTCCATCATCTCGTGCACCGGGCCCAGCGCCTTGTAGGCGGCCCCCAGCCGCAGGGCGTCGGTGGCGCGCTGGCTGATCTCCCGGCCGATGCGACGGGCCGGCGCCAGCGCGGTTTCGGCCCTGGCGAACAGGATCCGCCGCAGGCGATCGGTCTGCCGCTCCTGCGGCTGCAACGCAGCCATCTCCTTGGCCTCAGCCGAAAGCGGGCCCATCACCGCGTGACGGGCGTCCAGGAACGCGCCAGCCGCCGTCTCGAGCGCCGCCTCCGAGAGCGCCGCCACCGCGGCCGGGTCCAGGCTCGCACCGTCGGCCAAGCGGGCCTGTTCGGTCAGGAGGTCGCGCATCAGGACCACCCCGTCCGGCCAGCGGCTGGTCTCCATCCCCTTGGCGAGCCAGACATGGAAGGCGGTCTTGCGCGCCTCGACGACGACGGCGCCCAGCCCCTCGACCGGGAACACGACGGGATTGCTGAAGGCGGAAAGGTCCAGGGGTTCTGTCACGTGGGCACTATAGGTCAACGGCTGGGATTCGCCCGGGGTGGGCACGCGCCGGCTCAAGTCCCGCGCCTTGCAGGCCGCATCGCCGATCCTAGATGGAAGGCCAAGGTTGAGGGGGAGCAAGCCGCATGTTGTGCGTCAAAGTCGCGCCCGTTTCGGACGGTTGGGCCGTCACCTGCGACGCCGTGGAGAACCTGATGCTGTTTCGCAGCGGCGCCCAGGCGCAAGACGCCGCCAGGCGGCTGGCGCAGGCCTTGGCCGAGGCCGGCGAGTGGGTCGAGATCGAGGTGCGGATGCGCGATGGCGCCCGGGCCGCGCGCTTCATCTGCACGCCTCAGGGCTCGGATCTTGAAGGTGCGCAGGCGGCGGTGCAGAGACTCCAGATGGCGTGAGGGCCTCAAGCGCCGCCGGGTGTTGGCGAGACAACGCCCGGCGAGGCCAGCGGGCGCTTGTCTAGCCGCCCGGGCCGGGGCGCTCCAGGGTGGCGTTGGAAACCGCCACCACCAGCTGGGCGAGGGCGAAGGGCTTGGTCAGCATGACGCTGCCAGGGACGCCTCGCGAGGCCCATTCGTGCGCGCTCCCGCCGCTCACATAGACGACGGGCAGATCCGGGAAGAGCTCGCGGGCGCGCCGCGCCACCTCCCAGCCGGAGCTGTTGTCGCCGAGATCGATGTCGGTGACCAGGGCGGCGAAGGCCGCATCCGGCGTCTCGAGCTGGCGGATCGCTCCCGCGCCAGTCGAGGCCGAAGCCACGCGGAAGCCGCCCTCCTCCAGAGCCGAGACCCCGAGTTCGAGCACAGCCGGTTCGTCCTCGACATAGAGTACGAGGGGCGCGTCCTCTTCAGCCATTTCCCCCAGCCCAGACCACGCGTCACCACTGTCGGCTTTCCGACAGTCGCACAACGGACGCGAGCAGAGGCAGTTCCGGGTGGCCTCGACGGCGCCCCCTGCGTGAGGGATCGTTCGTTAACAGCGGCCACCGCCGTCAAGGGGCTTCGTACCCCATGCTTCCTCCACTCCGCGTGAGGGATCAAACCGGTACGGCCGAGACGCCGCAGGCGACTTGGTGACGGCGCGCCAGCGCCGGCATGCCGAGCCCGACCGCGCCTCCCGCGCGGGCACGCCCAGCCTGTGCTGCGATCGAGGCCTCCTCAGCCTCTCCAGCTGATCCTCAGGTCATCACCGCTGCCGGGCACAAGGTTCGTTCCGAGGTCGGACATGCCGCCTCAACATGAGCTTCCGTTGCTGAAGCCGCCTCAATGTCACTGCCGCGCGAGTCCCAAGGCCTGCGACGATCGCTGCGAGGTCGGCCTCCGCATGCGTCCCGGCAAGGACGCCTCCCGAGGGAGCTGCGACGAAGTGGGCTCAGGCGCCAGCCTGAGCCCACTCGAACTCCGTTCCGTCCGACCACATGGCGTGCATCAGGACCGCCAGCTTCCGCGCCACCGCCACCTGCGCCTTCTTCAGGCCCGCGCGCTCCATGATCCGCAGCCCCCACAGCCGCAGCGGCACGGGCCGGTCGATCTTCACCAACAGCACGTTGGCGGCCTCCACCAGGTAGCTGCGGGTCATGGAGTCACCTGTCTTGGTGATCCGGCCCGATCGGTCGACCTCGCCCGACTGGTAGATCTTCGGCGTCAGCCCCAGGTACGGGCCGACGTCCGCCGAGCGCTTGAAGCGGGTCGGATCCTCGATGGTCGACAGGAACGCCAGCGCCGTCAGGTGACCCACGCCCGGCACCGTCATCAGCCGGCGGCTCACCGCATGCTCACGGGCGATGACGCGCAGCTGCCGGTCGTAGGTGCGGATCTGCGCCACGACGCCCGCGAGCACCTCCAGCATCGGACGGGCGTAGGCGGCGTAAGCGGGATCCTGCGCCATCGCCGAAGAGGCGCGCTGGGCGAAGCCCCGCCCGGCCGTCTTGGTGGTGATCACCCCGAACCGCTTCACTGCGCCGCGAAGGGTGTTCTCGAGCGTGCGCTTGGTCTGCATCAGCATCTTGCGCGCCTGCAGCAGGCTGCGGATGTAGGTGGCCGAAGCGCCGCGCACCCAGGCCTCGCGGTACCAGCCCACGCGCATCAGCTCCGCGAGTCCGCGGGCGTCATTACGGTCGGTCTTGTGGGTGCGTGCGGACAGCACCTTGTGCGCGTGGCGCGTCTCCATGCAGATCACCGGCAAGCCGGCGGCGCGAAGCCCGCGCACCAGCATGCCCGCCGTCTGGCCCGTCTCCAGGCCGATCCGCTGGGCGTCATGCGCCCGCTCGGCGAGGCAGCGGACCAGCGCCTCCGGCGTGCTCTTCACCCGCCCCTCAAAGCGCACTGCGCCGTCCGCTTCCAGAATGCAGACGCTCGTCTCGGCCAGCGAGACGTCCAGACCCACGTAGCTCGTCATGAGGGCTCCCCCGAGGTGAAAAGGCGGAGCGGACACCGAACTACGGCGCAGGATCAACCTGCCCAGCCCGAGCCGCTGTTACCCCATGTCACCCGACGGGCGGAGACCCGCCAGGGGCTCCGGGAGCCGCCGGCCGGCGGCGAGTAGAGCCCGGCCCGCCGCGCACGCGGCAGGACACGCCCGAATGCCGACCCCACCTCGCCGCCGCATACCGCCGTCCGAACACAGGTTGCTTTGGTTGCGGAAGTTGCATCTTGAGGTGTTCGGTCCCATCTTGGCGGCAGGAGGCGCATCATGGCCCATGCCCAGAAGTCCGCCGGCGGCGAAACCGCCCGCAAGACGCTCGCCCATCGCGCCGCGAGCGGCCAGTTCGTCTACGCCTACAAGGTCAAGGGCGGCGCCCAGGCGCTGGAGCGGATCACACCCCCTAAGGACGCAACCCTGGTGATCATCCCCGAAGGGGCCGCCGACCAGCAGTACCTCGAGGCCTCGGGCCTGGTGGAGCGCTACGGCCAGGTGCGGGTGCAGGACGCCAAGGGCCGCATCGTCGAGCCCGTGCAAACCACGACCGCCAAGGTCATCGACGCCGAGGCCTTCGAACCGAGCGCCAAGGCCCGCGCCCTGCTGCGGGGCGTGCGCACCGCCCAGGAGGACCTGAAGCAGGCCGGCGGGGCCTATGAGTTGGACGAGGTCCGCGCCCTGCTCAACGGCATCTCCCGCCAGGCCGTGGAGAAACGCGTCCGCGAGGGCGCGCTGCTCGCGGTGCCGGGGCCCAGCAACCGCCGCCGCTTTCCGACGGTGCAGTTCACCGACGACGGCGAGGTGGTCCCGGGCCTGCGCGAGGTGCGCCAGGCCCTGCCCTTCCAGAACCCTTGGGCGGTGCTGAACTACCTGGTGAACCCCGACGCGCGGCTGGGCGGGCGCCGTCCGATCGACGCCCTCAAGGCAGGCGAAGCCGCCGAGGTCGTGGAGGCCGCGCGGCGTCTCGGCCAGCAGGGGGCGTGACGGCGCCCCGTCCGCCCGCGGACCTTGACGCCCGCACGCCGCTCACGGTCACCCTGCCGCCGGGGACGGCGCTGCACCGCTTCTACCCGGCGGGACGCGAGCCGATCTATTTCGACACCAGCCCGATGGGCCGGCTCAACGCCCCGGACGGGCGCTACGGCGTGCTCTATGCGGCGGCGAGGCCCGAAGGCGCCTTCGCCGAGACCTTCCTGCGCCTCCCGGGGCGCACCCTGCTGGCGCCGGAGCTCATCGCCGCCAAGGGCCAGGCCCGCCTGGGCCTCCTTCAGCCCGTGACCCTCATCCAGCTGCACGGGCCGGGGCTCGCGCGCCTGGGCGCCACCGCCGAGGTCATCCATGGCGGGCTGCCCTATGACGCGCCCCAGGCCTGGTCGGCGGCGCTCCATGACCATCCGCTCCAGGCCCAGGGGATCGCCTACACCGCCCGCCACGACGACGCGGAGGTCTGCTACGCCATCTTCGAGCGCGCCGCCGCGGCCCTGACGGTCGATGCAGCGACCGAAGACCTCGAGGGCGAGGACGGCTTCTATCTCTTGGCCGAGCAGTACGGCGTGGGCTTGGCGCCGTCGCGTTAGGCGTCGAGCCGGGGGGAGAGGCTCGCGCGATGTCCCTCGGCCAGGCGACCCAAGAGCTCGGCCACGGCGTCCTCGAGCATCTCGCGCGCCTCGTGCTTGCCCATGCCGGCGCCGACGCTGGCCAGCGCCGCCGCCTTCATCAGGCCCAGGAACACCGCTTCCAGCGCGACCCCGCGCGACAGGGAGGCCGGCGTCCGCTCCGCCAGCGGCCGCATCACGGCCAGCACCTGCGCGTAGGCCGCCTCGGCGGTCGCCTCGTAGGCCTCCCAGTCCACGCTGTCCTCGACATGGCTCGGCCGCGCCGGCTGAGGCGCGGCGGCGCCGATTCAGCCGCGATCGACCGCCCGAAGCCGCTTGGCCCGCTGGTGAGCCGCCACCGCCCGCTTCACGGCCTCCAGAAGCTCGACCGGCAGGAAGCCCCACGCGAAGACATCGGGCTTGTCGCGCGAGACAGGCCGCAGGTCGTAGCCTGGCCAGACGAAGCGATTGAGCTCGCGGGTGATAATCCACGAGGCCGCCGCATCGAGGCCGAGCCGGCGCTTGACGCCCGGCGGCAGCGCCACGGCGGTGTGGTCGCCCTCCGGCCGCGAATGAGTGATGGGCGCGACATAGACGACAGTGTCGCCCTCGTCGTCGCGCGTGGTCAGCACGATGGCGCAAGGCCGGTCCTTACGGCCCTCCTCCGCGCCGGCCCCGGCCTGGTCGCGCCACAGATAGGCGTAGGAGATGACGAGGCCCGGCGCCGGCGTCGGCAGCGCCACGGCCTAGTCGGTGTCCTTCAGGCTGTAGCGGTGCTCGGCCGGGATTTCCGCCGATTCGATGGCCGCGATCTCGGCGTCGGAGAGGTCCTCCGAGGCGAGCGCAATGCGTTCGCTCTGCTTTAGCCGGTGGAAAGTCTCAGCCGACACAATGTAGACGGTCTCGCGGCCATACTTGGTGACGCGAACCGGTTCGTTCAGCGCACGGTCGTGGAAGGAGCCGAAGTTCTTCTGGACCTCGCTGGCCGGGGCGGTGATGGACATCGGCAGTTCTCCGTAACATCCACATCTTACGGAACATGGCCTGCGGCGGCAAGGCCCGCCCGGCGTACCGGACGGGCCCGCCTAAGCCTCAGAACGGGATTTCGTCGTCGAGGTCCGGCTCCGGCGCCGTTTCGCCCTGGGCGGTCTCGTCGCGGGGGCTCGCCAGCTTCTCCACCCGATGGCCGGCGCCGGTGACGGCGATCTTGGTGGCCTGGCGCTTCTGGCCCTGGGCGTCTTCCCAGGCCTCGTTGCGGAGCATGCCGACCACCTGGATCAGGTCGCCCTTGTCCACGTACTCCTCCAGGAACTTGACCGTGCCCGGGGCGTAGGTGACCACCCGGTGCCAGGTGGTGCGGGACTTCTTCTCCCCGGACTGGCGGTCGCGCCAGCGTTCCTCGGTCGCGAGGCTGAAGTTGGCGACCTTGTCGCCGGAATTGAGGGTGCGGATCTCCGGTTGGGCGCCGATGCGGCCGGTGAGGACGACGAGGTTCATGGGGTGGCTCCTTGAGGCTCGACCGGCCAGACCCGTCTGACCGGCTCGCGGACATCGCCGCGATCACGTCCCCAGGAGACCGGGGCCGCCAGGGCTGGACGAAAGCCCGCAGCCCCGTGGAAACCGGCCTGCACAAGCCCGCCGCAGAGACGGGCGCGGAAGGCCGGAGGGTCCGCGCGGCTGCGCCTCGCGCCCCGCGAGGTCGGCTTTTGCGCCGGCCCGGCCCCGGTCAGGGATCGTGATGGAGAGCGGCGTTCCTGCGGGCCCTGACTGACGGTCCAGGCTCGAAGCGGCCGGAACCACCAATGCCTCGTCTCCTGCGCCAGGCGCCCACCGCCCGCCGCCACCCGATCGGGCGCGGCCCGCAGCGCCTCGTGTCTGGAGCGCAGCGCCGCCAACCCGGGTAAGGGATCGCGCCGGGTTGTGGGCCCTTATGCGGGGCCCGGACCCGGCCCCGCGATGAGGCGGGGAGCGAGACAACCTCCAGGTCGTCACAACTCCGCCCGGGGCCAGCCGCGCAGGGGCAGCGCGAGGGGTAGGCCTTTGCAGCGCCTAAGGCCCTGCATCGAGGCCCATGGCCCGCTCGCGATTGGAGGGCGGCGGGTGGGACGGCAGGGGCCGGCCGGCCAGACGTGCGCGCATCGTCAGGGCGAAGGCGTAGACGTGGTTGCCGGGATGGCGCCGCGGCCGCAGGAAGCCGCTCGCCACAAGCCCCTCGTACCAGCTGCGGAGGTCATGGCCCGCAGGCGCTGGCGCGCCCCGACGCACCAGCTCGTCGACCGCATAGCCGCTTCCGCGCTCGCCGCCGCGGATTTTCGAGGCGGCCCGGGCCGAGAAGACCGCACCATCCGGGGTGACATGCAGGATGCGGGGCCGGGCCTGCCCGCGGTAGGCGAGCCCCCGGCCGAAGTCGCGATAGATGGCCCCGATATGGCCGGGGCTCGCGAGCCGCCCGCCCAGCCCGACGCGGGGCACTGGTCATTCCATCACGAAATGAGATTGGCAGTCAGGAACGTCCAAACGCAAATGAGACTCGCTGGGGCGCAGGCCGGTGCTGGCGCGGAACCTACTGAATAAGTGAGACCGGCATGGTCTTCCCGGAAAGTCAACGATCTCGTCTGGCGCATAGCGGGCACCCGCACGTTCCGAATCGACAGCTTCTCGACCAAAATCGTGCCGAGCTCGTACCTCGGGCGGCGCGTCGTCATTCTCACGAGCGCCCGGACGGTGTCTGCCGGCGAGGAGTTGGCTTACAACATGAAGGTGCTCGGACGGGCGACCGTGATCGGCGAGACCACCAAAGGCGGCGCCAACCCCGGTGGGATCGAGCGTGTTGGGTCGCGGCTAGTCGCATTCATCCCGACGGGCCAAGCCCGCAATCCCACCACCGGCACAAACTGGGAAGGTGCCGGTGTCGCGCCCGACATCCATGCAAGCGCTGCCGACGCCTTGGCGGTCGCCATGCGGGAGCTGAGAGTTCCGAACGTAAGGAGTAAGGCCCTCGGCGAACTGACGACCGAAGCCGTCTTCCGCCCTGCGGGCCATTAGCGAGAGGCGGCAACGCGCCAGAACCAGACATTCACGAGACGCCGGAATGCGGACCTTCGGGTGGCTGCGCGACGGTGCTCCCCTCAGCTGCCGCGCTGAACGTCAGCTATGGGTGGAAAGCGGACGTTGGCTCGCCGGGGTGTTCCGCAGCCGGTTGTCCCTACAAACTAAGGGCAAAAGGCAGTATTGCTCGCACACCCTACGAAGAGCGCTGCCAGCAGCGCCGGGCCTGCAAGCGCGACGCTGGCAGGTAAGAGAGCGGGCCATGCGGCGCGACCATAACGGCCGAAGGCTACCGCAGTTAGGATCGTCCAAACGACGAGCAGCGCACCAGTCGCTTGGATGCCTAAATCGGCATTGAGCGGCGGGACCTTAGCCAGATACATGACAGTCGTGATCGCCGCGCCGACCCCGGCAAGAAGAGCCGCAAGCGTATACCGGTGGAGCTTCATTCGACTTGTAGTCCCGCCACATGGGTTGGGCAAAGCTGCACCTAGAACGCCAATGTCGGCAATGGGTCGAGAGCCGTCGTGGACGATGTCTGGTTCGTGGCCCTGCGAGTCGGGTGGCGTTGACCGCCGTCATTGACACGATCCCACCACGAGGATGGCATCCGGACATGGATTCATGGCCTCGTCATGCCCGACGATTGCGCAGCATGGCCGCAGTTCTGGCAGCGGGGCTTGCAGTACTGGGTTGCCGCGAGCGGGAGTGGCAGTCGAGTGAGGCCGAGCAGAAAGCGCAGAGCCAGGCAGAGTTCAAGGCGGCCGATCGGCGGGTGGCCGACGGCATCATTTACCTCGACAATGGGCAGTGCATGGATGCGCGCAGGGCGCCGAAGCCGTGGGTGCGGGTCCCGTCGACGACGGAGGTCTATCCCAGCAGCCTGCTGACCTTCGCCATACCCTTGGAGTCGCTAGGGCGGCCAAGCCGGGCGTTCAAAGACTCCGATGGACGTCCCGAGGTTAGCGTCACGAGCCTGAGCGTGTCCGTTGGCGCCTCGCCCGATAGCGATAACTCGCTGTGGCCGATCGCCAAGCCGTTGCGGGTGCGGCGGCTGCTGGAAGAGGGCTACCTCAACGAAGAGACCGCCTGGCGGACCGGAACCCCAGCGGGTTTGCGCATGTATCGTACGCCCGGGGCGCGTCCACAGGATTGGAGCCTGGTGGGCGACGATCCGCGTACACAGTGCGAGACCTCGTTCGGCGTGGTCAGCCTGCTGCACTTCGTGAAATGCCGCGTAGCGGTCCCGGAGACGGCGGCGGCAGCCTTCTTCGACTTCCCGGCCGGCGAGCCCGACGACATTCCGCCCCTAGTCGAGGCGGCGCGGGCGCTAGCACGGCGGCTGACAACAGCGTGTCCCGCACCAAGCAAGACGGCGAAGTTGTCACCGCAGGATGCGGACTAGCGGTCCGAGCGGCGATTTAGCATCCCGCCGTTGTGGTGTGATGCGCGTGCAGGTCTTGGCCGGTTCGCTGGGAAGGCCTGCAATCCAATCCAAGTCCGAACGTCGGCTTCCGACCCGTTGCCGACCTTCACTCCGTCTCGTCGCTCCGCGTCGGGAGCGGACGCTGGCCTCTGCCACGGCGACAACTGATGCAGTGAGGCGCTTTAGGCCACACCGAAAGGCGCATCAAAGCGGGGCTGGAGCAGGTCTTCGAGCCAACACATGGTCTTCAGGACGCGTACATCCTCGCGATGCCGCCCGATCACCTGCAGGCTCATGGGCAGTCCAGCAGCAGAGTTGCCGATTGGGGCGGCGCCGGCAGGGTTCCGTGTCATATTGATCGCAGGCGTCATCTGAACCCACTGCGTACCCACCGGCTCACCGTCTATTGTCCCCTCTTGTCCCACGGCGGGAGGATGGCCCGCCAACGTCGGTGTCAGCAGCACGTCTGCGTCTCCGATGGCCTCGTTCAGCTGGAAGGCGAGGCTGTGAGCGAGATGCAGCGCGTTCGCGTAGTCGGGCGCGGAAAAACGAAGGCCGTCCTCGATCTGCATACGCAGATCGGGATCGATCCGCTCCCAGTCAGGGGATCCCTTCAGGTGTCCTTGGGTGCGCGCCCGCTGCGCCGCCCATATGACGTACCACGCACTCAGCGGGTTCTCCGACCAGACGGTTTGCCTCTCCACCACCGCCACGCCTGCGTTCGCGAGGGCGTCAACGACAGTGCCGCAGCGGGCGAGGATTTCACGATCAACGCGGGCAAATCCCATGGTGGGAGACCAAACCACCTTGCGCGGCAGGTTGTCGGCGTCCAGTGCAGCGCGCCAGCATATGCCGTCGTGATGCAGACTGAAGGCGTCTTCAGGGTCGGGGCCTCGTGAAGCATCAAGGGCCAGCGCCGTGTCCCGCACGCGCAGAGCCATCGGCCCCTTCACAGTCAGGATGCCGGAGCCTGGCGCGCTGGCTCCTCCCACTGGAACTTGGCCTTGCGTGGTCTTGATCCCTGAAAAGCCGCACACCGCCGCCGGGATGCGGATGGAGCCGCCCCCGTCCGATCCGGTGGCCAGCGGAACGATGCCCGCAGCCACGCCAGCAGCAGACCCTCCGGACGAGCCGCCTGCGTGATAGTCGGTGTTCCAGGGATTGCGCGTGACGCCGAAGGGCAGGTTCTCGGTCACCCCCTTGAACCCGAAGGCAGGTGTGTTGGCCTTGCCGACCACGACCGCGCCTGCAGCCTTGAGACGGCGCACGAGCGCGGAGTCGCCGCTCGCTGGCGGCGCATCGACATGCAGCGCCGATCCGAACGTGGTGCGAAGACCCACCGCGTCCTCGAGGTCCTTGACCAGTAGCGGCACACCCGCGAGCGGGCCGATCGCGTCGCCGCTCTTGAGGCGAGCGTCGAGTACGGCGGCGTCAGAGAGCGCTCGGTCTGCGGCAAGCTCGCACACCGCGTTGATCTGACGTGTCGCCTCTACGTTGGCCAGCGCTGCGGCCGTGACCTCGCGCGCCGAGACCTTCCGGGCGCGGATATCGCCAACCAGGGCTTCGATGGTGGTCTTCCGGAAATCCATGGTCACACTCCGCCGACGGGCCAGCTTATAAGATCGTGCTCTGCGTCCAAGTGCAGCGCTGGACTAGCCGCACAGGCGCTGCACGGACGCCGGGCGCTGTTGATTTGAGGCCGGCGCCGGCGGCGTCTGTCGCGAATCTGCGCACTTGCCTGGGAATGCAAGCGGCCTCCGGCTGCGTGCATCGATCGCGGCTTCGCGTGTTTGAAGAGCCCGCCCGAAGCCTCTGTCGCTCGGATGGGCGGCTGCCTGCTGCAAGGGCGAACACAAACTGCCCAAAGGCGACAGTCTTGGCGACAGCCATCCTGCATACCGTGCCGTCCGGGCGCCTGAGGCGCCCTGAGCCGAGGCTGTGATGTTCGGGAAGACGGTGAGAGAAGATCAGCGCGACGATGGACGGGAGCGCTTCGATGTTGCGATCATCGGAGCTGGCATTTCCGGCATCGGCTGCGCCTATCTGCTTCGGAAGCAGTGCCCCAACCTCAGCATCGTGATCCTGGAGGCCCTGGAGTCGTACGGCGGTACGTGGCTCATCCACAGGTATCCCGGCGCGCGCTCCGACAGCGACCTCTTCACCTTCGGCTATGGATTCAAGCCGTGGAAGGGCGATCCCATCGCCTCGCGCGAACAGATCCTCGATTACCTGGGATCGGTGATCGACGAAGCCGACTTGGCGCCCCACATCCGATACCGCCAGCAAGTGCGGGCCGCGGACTGGTCCAGTGATCGGAGCGCCTGGACGCTCGAGGTTCTGGACGCCGAGGCGGGCGAGGCTCGCCGGATCGAAGCCGGGTTCGTCTGGATGTGCCAAGGATACTACCGGCACGCGGAGGGCTATACGCCCGACTGGCCCGGCCTGGACCGCTTCGCGGGCGAGGTGATCCATCCGCAGCACTGGCCGGACGCGCTCGACCTCACGGGCAAGCGGGTCACGGTGATCGGCTCGGGGGCCACGGCCGCCACGCTCGTCCCGGCGCTGGGGGGGCAGTGCGGCCACGTGACCATGCTGCAGCGGACGCCAACCTACTTCGCCGCTGGGCGCAACGCGGACGCGCTGGCGGACGAGCTGCGGAAGCTCGAGATCGACGAGGCCTGGATCCACGAGATCATGCGGCGAAAGGTGGTCCGCGACCGCGCGGACCTCATCGAGCGGGCCCGCGCGGCGCCCGACGCGCTCAAGGCGCTGCTCGTCTCCGGCGTCAAGGCGCACCTGCCCGATGACTACGACGCCGAGCGGCACTTCTCGCCTCCGTACAAACCGCTCCAGCAACGTGTTGCGTTCGTCCCAGACGGCGACCTCTTCAGGGCTATCCGGTCTGGCCAGGCTTCTGTGGTCACCGACCGGATCGTCGAGTTCGACGAGCGGGGCGTCCGGCTGGAGTCGGGCGAGCGGATCGACTGCGATGTGGTCATCACCGCGACCGGGTTCGAGCTCGCGGTGATGGGCGAGATCCCATTCACGGTCGACGGCGCCCGCGTCGACTTCTCCGATACGGTCAGCTACCGCGGCATGCTGTTCACGGGCGTGCCCAACATGGCGTGGGTCTACGGCTACGGGCACTACAGCTGGACACTCCGAGTGGAGCTTGTCGGGGCCTTCATCTGCCGGCTGCTCCGCCACATGGAAGCGCGGGGCGCAAAGAGCGTCGCGCCGGCCTTGGACCTCGACGCCGCTCAGATGCCGCGCCAGCCCTGGATGGATCCCGACAGCTTCAACGCGGGATACCTCCTGCGCAGCCTCCAGCGCCTGCCAAAGCGGATAGACCGGGCCGAATGGCAGCACAGCCAGGACTATCTCTACGAGCGCGACGCGCTGCCGGCGGTCGACCTCGACGACCCTGTCTTTTCCTACGGCTACTGAAAACCCGCGGCGCAGGCCCGCGATGGGAGTGATTTAATGAACCGATTCAAGGGCGGCGTGGCCGTTGTCACCGGCGGCGCCTCGGGCCTCGGCAAGGCGTTCGCCGAAGCCGCTGTGCGACGCGAGATGAAGGTCGTGCTCGCAGACATCCAGAAGGACGCGCTCGGCGAAACGGTCGAGAGCCTGCGGTCCCAAGGCGGCGATGTGCTCGGGGTCGTGACCGACGTGGCGGCCTCGTCCTCCGTACAGGCTCTCGCCGAGGCGACGGAGCAGCAGTTCGGCCCGGCCAACCTTGTGTTCAATAACGCCGGCGTCGCATCGGGCGGCTTCGTCTGGGAAAGCTCTGAACAGGACTGGGACTGGCTGCTGAACGTCAACCTGAAGGGCGTCGCCAATGGGGTGCGCGTCTTCACCCCCCGGATGCTGGCGGCGGCCAAGGCAGATGCCGCCTACGAGGGCTGCATCGTCAACACCGCCTCGATGGCAGGTTTGCTGACCGCGCCGGGAATGGGCATCTACAGCGTCTCCAAGCACGCCGTCGTGGCGCTCTCCGAATGCCTGCATTACGACCTGAGCCTGGTGACGCAGCGGCTGCGGGCCGCGGTGCTCTGCCCTTCGTACGTCCCGACCAACATCGGCCAGTCGCACCGCAACAGGCCTGCGGACTTGGCCAATCCGCAGCCTCTGACGAAATCGCAGGTGGCGACGCGCAAGATCTCGCAAAAGGACATCGACCAGGGGGCGATCTCTGCGGAAGATGTGGCGGAGCTCACCTTCGCAGCCATCGCGAAGGGGAGCTTCTATGTGTTCCCGAGTCCCGAAACCCTCCCCCTGGTGGACATCCGGATGCAGCACATCGTCAACCAGACCAATCCGGACCTTCCCTACGACCAGGTCCCCATGTTGAGAGAGCGGCGCGACCAGATCCTCGCGGCCCTCGCCGAGTAGAGAACGGCTGCCGGGCCTGCATCCCTTGTCGAAACCGGCGCGCGGATGGCGTCTAAGCGTCGCCGGCCGCGTGCGGAGGAGCACATGAACCCGGGTCCGATGCCGATGGGCGCTCTGAACGCCGAGCTCGACGCGCACCTGCGCGCCCGCGCTCGGCGCCAGCGCCTGGGCCGCGGTGAGGTGCTCTTCCTGCGCGGGTCCGCGCCAGATGCGCTGTATTGCGTCGATGTGGGCGTTGTCCGGCTCTGCGTAACGAGTTCAAGCGGGCGCGAAGCGGTGCTGGGGCTCGTCACGCCCGGCCATTGGTTTGGCGAGGCCTCGCTGTTCACCGGCGAGCCGCGAAGCCACGACGCACTTGCGGTCGTCGATAGCGAGCTGCTCGCGGTCCCGGCCGCGGCGCTGCACGAGTTGGTGGATGGTCGACCGGCCTACCTGCTGCAGTTTCTGCGGTTGATGGGCCTGCGATACCGGTCGACGCTGGAGCGCCTCGACGATGCCGCCCTGCAGCCTCTGCCCGTGCGGCTCGCGCGCAAACTGCTGGAGATGTCGCGCTCGGACGCGACGGCGACTGCCGGAGACGGGGTGCTCCAGATCTCGCAGGAGGACCTGGCCCACGCGCTCGGCGTCTCCCGCCAAAGCATCAACCGGATCCTAAAGCGATGGGAAGCCGCCGGCGTCTTGCAGGTGAACTATCGAAGCCTCGTGCTTCTGAAGCCGGAGGCGCTCGGTTTCGTTGCGTAAGGCGAGGCGACACCAGCCCCACGTGAGGCCGCCGGCATTCCGAATTGAGTTTCATCCGCGGGCCGCGCACCCTTCAGCCCATGTGACGGAGTTTGCCCATGACCGACTACGCTGAGATCCTCTACGAAGTGGAGGGCGCGGTCGCCACCATCACCCTCAACCGCCCCGAGGCGCTGAACGCGCTGACCAGCTTGACGCAGGCTGAGGTGAGGCATGCGCTCGCCGCCTCGGAGCGCGACGCGGCGGTGATCGGGACCGTGTTGACCGGGGCGGGTAGAGGGTTCTGCTCCGGCGTGGACATGAACGCGCTCGGCAAGATGAGCGAGGCTGGCCGCCTGCTCTCCGACCGGTACGAGCACCTCCAGGCGGAGGCCGGAAATCCCGACGCCGATCCCAACTATCAGGGTTCGCCCACCTATTTCCTCGGGCTCCGCAAGCCGCTGGTCGCGGCGGTGAACGGGGTGTGCGCCGGCCTGGGCTTCAGCTACGCCACCTTCTGCGACATGCGCTTCATGGATCGGGAGGCGCGTATCGTCTCCTCCTTCGCGCCGCGCGGGCTGGTCGCCGAGCACGGGACGAGCTGGATGCTGCCGCGGCTGGTGGGGCCGTCGAACGCGCTGGACATCCTCTGGAGCTCGCGGCGCATCGAAGCCGAGGAGGCGCACCGCATGGGCTGGGCGAACCGTCTTTGCGAGCCCGGACAAGCCGCCCAGACCGCACAGGCGTACCTCCGCAGCCTCGCCGGAACCTCCGCGCCCTATTCCCTGATGATGATGAAGAAGCAGGTTTGGCGTCACCTGAGCCGCGAGTTGGGCGACGCCATGGGCGAGACCTCGCGCTGGATCGAGGAGAGCCTCGCCCGAGCGGACTTCAAGGAGGGCGTGGCTTCATTCGTGGAACGTCGTCCGCCGCGGTTCGCCAAGCTTCAGGTGGAGTAGGCCTGCAGCTCAGCGGCCTTCGAACTTCGGTTTGCGCTTCTCACGAAAGGCGGCCCGGGCCTCCCGCACGTCCTCGGACGGGTTCGTGATCATGACGGCCATCTGCGCGTCCGCCAACGACGCGGCCCACGACTGCTCCACCGCCTTGGACATCATCATCTTGGTGCACCTGACCGCCAGCGGCGCCTTCTCGGCCAGAGCCGCTGCGAATTCGAATGTGCGGGCTTCGAGGTCGCCGCTCACGACTTCGGTCAACAGGCCCAGGCGGAACGCCGTATCTGCATCGTAGATCTCGTGCAGCAGGCTCATCTTGAGCGCCTTGTCGTAGCCCATGAAGAACGGGAACAGCCAGGCCCCGCCCTCGTCCGGCAGGAGGCCGAACTTGTTGGAAGTGTCCCCGAGCTTTGCGGTGGTCGAGCCAAGCCGGAAGTCGCAGGCGAGCGCCAGCGCCAGCCCGCCGGCCACCGCGTAGCCTTCGATCTGCGCGATGGAGGGCTTGTCGATCCGCCGCAGCTCCGTGAGCACGGGCTGCATGCCGTCGCGCATCTCGCGCGCCATGCCGAGTGGAGCGGCGCGCACCTTCTCGCGATGTTCGTCCTCGGACCCGCCGATGTCGCCGCCGGCGCAGAACGCCCGCTCACCGGCTCCGCGCAAGATCAGGACCCGCAGATCGTCGTCGTCCCGGTAGTCTGCGACGGCGCGGTGCAGCTCCTGGGTCATCGCCCAGGTATAGGCGTTCATCGCCGCCGGCCTGTTCAGCGTGATGCGACCGATGCCCGGCTGCGGAACATCGCAGATCAGGGTCTCGGACTCTCGGGTGGCGAAGATCGCGCGCTGCATGGTTGCCTTCCCTCAAGAGATGATCCCGCCCCGATCTGAGACGGTCCTTTGGATGTTTACACTCGTCCAGCAGCAAAGGAGCAGCGGCTCCGCCGCTCGTTTCCCATCGGACCTGCCCCTGCAATCTCTGAAGCACGAATAGCGGCAAAAGGAACAGCCACCTGCCTAGGCCGCTGAGGCCGCTAGCTCATGCCAGCCCAGTGCAACGCTTGAGACGTCAGGCCTCGCCCGCAGGCGGTCACAAAGTGTCTCGGCGCGTTGCTCGTCGAGGTCTTCGAGTTCCAAACGGATGTGAAGCCCCGCTGGGGTGCGGTGCATGCCGACCGCATTGAGGATGGCGCCCGCCACGAGACAGAGGTTGAGCGCCCGCAGCAGGGTGTCTGCCTCGTGGCCGGCTTCGATCAGGAGCGTCCAGCGGCTCGGTCGCCTATGCACCGTGACCGCTCCCACTCCTGCCGACGGACCGCAACCGGCCGCTGCAGTCGGCGACATAGCGGCGACGCAGAAGAGGGCGGCCAACACTGTCGAACGCGCTCAGCTGAACCGCTTCGAGCTCACCGCCGGCGCGCACGAGGATGACCTCATGGGAAGGCGGAGTTGCGCGTGCGGGCCAGGCGGCTTGCAGCGCCATGTCGACGCCGAAGAGGCTTCCCTCGCCGGAGGGATAGACCGTGGCCTCGAGGCGCACGACCTGCTCGAGCAGGTCCTCACGGTCGAGGCTGTTGGCGAAATCCATCGCCGCTCTTTTCACGGCGGAGTTCGCAAGGTTCCGGGAAGGTTGGCTCATTGATCGGTCCTTCTGGTGACCAACGGCGCGCAACAAAAAACCCCGCTGCCTTTCGGAAGCGGGGTTCTGATCTTGCGACCGTCGGAGGGTTTAGCTCGCGCGCGTTCGCCCCGCTTCCGAGGTGACGGTCATAAGAATAATTTGGATGCGCAGGGACGAGGCCGCCGTCGCGGCGGCGGTCAGATTGTGCGGCCGTGTCTGGACGTGGCGCATCGTGCGGCCCCTCGGAGCGGGCTCCTCTAAGGCGCTTTCGGGCCTTGGGCAAGCCCACGATCCTTGCGTTACTGAGGACGTCGGAAGAGCTTGGTGAGATGCTGAAGTTCGTGACGGCTCGACAAAGTTTGCTCCAGTTGCGGCTGCCAGCGGCGGCCGAACCTCACGACATCCTCGGGAGGAGGCGGCGCTCCACAGTGGCCGCGGTGGCGGACTCATGCGTCCGTGGCTCTCCCAGCGAGGATCGCTCTCACTGAGCATGGCCCTGCACGAGCTCGGCACCAACGCGGTGAAGTACGGCGCTCCAGGCTCTCCGTCGGGGCGGGTTGAGGTCTCCTGGGAGGTGCAGCGGGATGCGCACTCACGGCCTGTCCGGCTGATGCTCGGTTGCGTGAGAGCGGGGGCCCGCCCGTACAACCACCTAAGGAGCGTGGGTTCGGCGCCCGCTTGTTGGACGCCATGACGCAAGAGCTTGGGGGTCAGAGCTCAATCGCGTTCGAGCCGAGCCGGGTTAAGTGGCATTTCGAAATTCCAATGGCCTCATCGGTCTAGCGGTCTCTCCGCGGCCGGCCTGCAACTGCCCCTGCGCCAGCCGCGGTGACGGATCTCGGAGGGGTCCGCTTCCCACCCTCAGCTGACGTTGGTGAGGTCTGATAGCCGATTGTCGGGACCAGCTAAGAGTGGCCACGAAACAAGTCGAAGATGGCCATGGCGGCATTGCCGCCAGAAGCTGAGTTCGCGTCCTGATGCAAAGCTGGCGTCAACAACCGACTGATAGGCAACTGACCGCTGGGTTCAGTTGCGGCTCTTGGCCGAGACCTTCGTGATTTCCTCGGCGATGAATTGCCGTAGGCCGCATCCAGGGACCGTATGCACGGGCCGTCGCAGGCGGCTCAAGGTCGCCTCACTCTTGCGCCCGCCCCGCAAGGGCCCTGGCGCTAGCCCCAGCGCCAAGCCAACAGCACCTGAAGGCCGATCCCGACTGCCACTGCGGCGAACATGAGCGCGCGCAACCGCGCTCGAACCCGCCGCTGCAGGCGCATCGCGTCCTCTCGGGTGAAGAACTCCCTGCGCTGAGTGGACAGCAAGAGCGTCAAGGCTTCGGCCTTCGCCTGGCTCATCCCGGCGGCCTCAAGAGGCTGCGTGGATTCAGCGAATTCGGTCCGGCTCATATAATCAGACTAAGGCGACAGGTGGTTTGGCGGAAGCACTAAGCGCCAAGTGGGGCTCCGGCTTGCCCCAAGGGTCACGTTGGCCAGGAGAGCCAATCGACTGGCTAGACTTTGGCAGGTCAGCCTCGGGTGGATCTCGGACGTTGAGCGATCCTTGGCTCAGGAACTAGGTTCGGTGTGTGGGATCTCAGAACACCAGAAGCGCCTAGATGGCGCGGATGCACGTCAGACCGCTCCCAGGCCCGGACGGCGGCTTGGGTGGCCGCGCGCCCGCGCCCACTCATCGCGCTCGCAATGCTTCGCCCAGGTAGTAGGGCATCCGCTGGTCGTTGCTCAGGTGCGCAGGGGACACGAGAGCATCGTCCCGCAGCATCCACGGCCTAATAGACGTTCCGATGCCCAGAATTGGTCGAGCGCCCGCCGGCGTTCGCGTTCTAGAGCCACCAAGCGCGCGATCCCCGCCCGCTTCTTGCACTTCCTCCGGAGCACGGGCCTGCGGCGCCTACCCTTCGTGCATCCCTCCGGACAGGCCAAGCGACCGTTCATCGGCTTACCGTCGTCGAACGCGATGCCCAACGTGCGATCCGTGATCCAGGAAGGCTTATCCGCGTGAGCCTGCGCGTACTCCTCGGTGAGATCCAGCTCGGCGGCCAAGTTCTGCGCAGCAAGCTGGAGTTCGCCGGCATGGCCGTGATCAAGAGCGTGATGCGCCGGCCACCGTCCCGTCTGCGCGGCAATGGATTGAACCTGAAGCCACTGCTCCATGTGGGTCCACCAGACCTTCGCGTCGTCGCCGGTCTCCACCGGCAGTGCGTCCAGACCCAGGCAGAAGGTCTGGTCCGCCTGGATATGCCTCTCGGCACACCGGACGGGCAGAAGCGTGCCAGGGGTAACCTCAGCCGCCCCCAGGCGATCCGATCGCGAGAAAATGCGAAGCCGGATGCCGTTGGCTTCCCAAATCGTGTCGCGCGGATGGGCGTCCCCGATGATGTCGCCATCCGTGTTCTGGATAGCAAACCAGCCGGGGACCGCCTCAGCGAGACGGCGCAGGCGTGGCTCCATTAGCGGCTATGGGCCTGGACCCGCGGCACGGACGTCTGCCCAACCTGCACCCGGGGGAGCCCACGGATCAGGATACTCGCCGCGGGGTAGTTCAGGTTGGGCACGATGCTCGACGCCCCGAACGCCTGCTGGACGGTGAGGCCACCGATGCGGATGGCTTCTTCCCCAAGGCTTGTTTCGGTGCCGCCGCACTCCTGCTGCAGCCGCTCGGATTCGCAGGTCGCGCCACTCGTCACGCAACGCACGCTGGCGTCGCCGCGCAGGCCGATGCGGCAAGCCGGAGTGACGCCGTACTCAACGCCGATCGCGAGCCCGAGCTGGTTCACTCCTTCCAGTTCCTGCCGGCAGAGGTCGAACGATGAGCGCAGGCCGCCGGCCATGAGGATTGCCTGCTCGACCGTCGCCTTGGAGTCCGTGCTGCGAGCGTCGCCTTCCGCCACGATCGCCTGCAGGCAGTCTGATCCTCCCCCGGTTTGGTGGACACCCATGCTAGCTCTGAGGAGCTGGAGAGGAGTGTCAGATGAGTGGTGCGCGCCGGGTGTTTCCGGAGACGTTCAAGCGCGAGGCGGTCGACCGGGTGGCTGTGAGCGGCCTGTCGGTGGGCGCGGTGGCCCGGGAGCTGGGTCTGCACGAGACGGTGCTTCGACGATGGATGATGCAGTTCGGGGCGCAGGCGACGGGGGCGGCGAGGCGCTCCACCACGCAAGCGCCGGCCCCGTCGCCGTCTGACCTGGCCTCGGAGAACGCCCGGCTTCGGCGCGAGAACGAGCGGCTGCGGATGGAGCGCGACATCCTAAAAAAAGCCGCGCTCATCTTCGGATCGGCCTCCCGATGAAGTTCGGGTTCGTCGATGAGCATCGCAGCGTCTGGCCGGTTCGGGTGATGTGCGCGGTCCTGGGTCTGTCGGCCAGCGGTTACTACGCCTGGCGCTCCAGGCCAGAGAGCCGGCGCGCGGTCGCCAACCGCGCATTGCTGGACGACATCCGCCGGATCCACGCCGACAGCAGCGGGACCTATGGCTCGCCTCGGGTGCATGCCGTGCTCCGCGGCCACGGCCGCCGCGTCGGGCGCAGCCGCATCGAGCGGCTGATGCGCCGGGCCGGCATCCGGGGCCTGGCGGCTCTGCCGCGGCGCACGCGGACGACCGACAGTCGCCATGGCTATCCGATTGCGCCCAACCGGCTCGGCCGCAACTTCACCACCCAGGCGCCGAACCAGGTCTGGCTCGCCGACCTCACCTACATCCCCACCGGCGAGGGCTGGCTGTACCTCGCTACCGTGCTCGACCTCTTCACCCGCAAGATCGTCGGCTGGTGCATGCGGCCTTCGCTGCACGTCGAGATCGCCCTCGACGCGCTGCAGATGGCCATCGAGCGCCAGCGGCCGGCGCCCGGCCTGATCCACCACTCCGACCGCGGTATCCAGTACGCCGCCGAGGCCTACCGCTCGGCCCTGGCCCGCGCCGGCATCACGCCTTCAATGAGCCGCAAGGGCGATTGTTGGGACAACGCCCCGATGGAGAGCTTCTTCCACACCCTCAAGACCGAGCGCGTCCACCACCGGGTCTACGCCACCCGCGACCAGGCCCGACGAGACCTGTTCCAGTACATCGAGGGCTTCTACAATCCCCGCCGCCTGCACTCAGCCCTGGGCTACATCAGTCCAGCCGAGGCCGAGCGCAGAGCGGCTTAACCCCGTCCACTTTTTCGGGGGAGGATCAGTCACCGATGAACCGGACCTTTCGGCCATTGAAGTCTTCACGTGCACAAGCGGCGAGTTCGCCGCGGAAGACATGCAGATTGTGCACGGCCCTCCGGGCGTTGCCGCTGGCAAGGCTTTCGTCGACGTACCTGGTGAAACCATCGATGTCGGCAAAGAGCGCCGCCAGCTCCATCAAGACCGCGTTGCTCGGCGGGTGGGCTCCGAAATCCAAAGTCCGCAACGGCGGCTGTCGGTAGTGGAAGTTGAACACGGCCAGGCTGCCACTCATCTCCACCTGCGCGAGTTCCACGTCGAAAGCCTGGATTTCCGCCTGCGCGGTTTCCTCCAAGGTCCGGCCACCGGGCCCGAGCCGAGCCGCGAACCCCTTGCTGAACGCTTCCTCGATGAAGTCCAAGCGGCCAGGCGAACGCGCTTGAGCTAAGCGTTCCTGAACGCGGTCGCTGAGGTGGACCCCCGCCTTGTCGCAGGCCGCGAGGTGCGCCGCGTGGTTCGCGGGACGACCGATGAACAGAGGTTCCTGCTCGGCGCCGCGACCGCTGTTGATGGCAATAGCCTTGCCGCAGTCGATGCCAATCGAAACGTCCGTGCGGAACCGCCCGCCAAACCGGCGCCCGGTTCGCTCGACCATCGCCTCGAAAGCCCGCGCGAAAGCCAGGGCGCGAGCAATGCGTTCAACCTCTTTGTCAGGGCCGGCCGGCGACATCACCACTGCGTGCAAACGCGCCCCGTGGAAGTCGACACGTTGCAGGCCGAAAGCGGTGATCAGGCGGTCACACGCGCCATAGTGCAGGTGCAGGAACTGCAATGCCCGCCGGAAGCTCGCCTCCGTTTCGCGCTCTGACGAGAGCTGCGAACCAAACGCTATCAGGTGGGCGTAGATGTGGACGCCATTCGTCAGGATCGCCCGGTTACGGGGGATGTTCACGATCGCCGCCGCCGACGCTTCTGTCAGGAGTTGCACCTTCGCCAGTTCGGCGCGCCGGCGCGGCAGGTACTCATCGGCGAAGTCTTCGATTTCGATGCCGTGACCTGCCCCCCGCCGGTCCCTCGATCATTATGAGAGCCCAGGGGGTTGGTAGCTGATCTCCAGCGCCGGCGGTAGCGGCCGGGCGGTGGAGCTGATCAAGTTGCGCAGCCGGCCGGCCGCGGGGTTCAGACGCACGGCTTCCGGGGTCAGTCCGCCGTGCGCCGAGTGCGGCCTGACGTGGTTGTAGTCGAGCCGCCAGCGCTCGATGACAGCCCGGGCCTCGGCGAGGTTGGCGAAGACCTCCTCGTTCAGGCACTCGTCGCGCAGCTTGCCGTTGAAGCTCTCGACGAAGCCGTTCTGCTGCGGCTTGCCGGGCGCGATGTAATGCCAGTCGACGCCGGTGCGGTTGGTCCATTCCAGCATGGCCCGGCTGGTCATCTCGGTCCCGTTGTCGCTAACGATGGTCGCCGGCCGGCCGCGCCGGGCGATCAGGGCGTCCAGCTCGCGGGCCATGCGATGGCCGCCGATCGAGGTGTCGACCACCAGCGCCAGCGCCTCGCGGGTGAAGTCGTCGACGATGCACAGGATCCGGAAGCGCCGGCCCCAGCTCAGCGTGTCGGCCACGAAGTCCAGGCTCCAGCGCTGGTTCGGCCCGTCCGGCAGCGCCATGGGCGCCCGCGTGCCGGTGGCGCGCTTGCGGCCGCGCCGCCTTCGCACCGCCAAGCCCTCCTCGCGGTACAGCCGGAAGAGCTTCTTCTTGTTCATGCTGACGCCTTCACGCTCGAGCAGGATGCCGAGCCGCCGGTAGCCGAAGCGGCGTCGCTCCGCCGCCAGGCCCCGCAGCCGGGCGCGTACCTCCGCATCGCCTGGCTGGGCCACGCGGCGCACTGTCTTCGGATCGACCTGGACCAGCCCGCAGGCGCGCCTCTGCGAGAAGCCGCGCTCCGCCATCAGGCGAAGCACGGCCTCCCGGCGCGCTGCAGGCCCGATCAGTTTTTTCCCAGCAGGTCCTTCAGCGCCGACACGTCGAGCATGGACTCCGCCAAGAGCTTCTTCAGTCGCCGATTCTCGTCCTCCAGCGTCTTCAGCTTCTGGGCATCCGACACGTTCATGCCGCTGTACTTCGCCTTCCACCGGTAGAAGGTCTGCTCGCTGATCCCATGCCGCCGGCAAACCTCCGCCGTCGGGCTCCCGGCCTCCTGCTCCCGCAGCACGCCGATGATCTGCGCCTCGTTGAACCTGCTCTTCTTCACGTCCGTCTCCTCAGGGTGACGGACTCTCACTCAAACCGAGGGATCAGGAAGGGGGCAGGTCACTTACGCACCGGCGCTTCGAGGCTCAGGGCCTGGCGGAAGGTGAACCAATAGGGCGAGGCGTAGCCGCGCTCAGCGCCGACGAAGGCCAGGAGCCAGGCGTTGCTGCCGCTGAAGGGCTCGCCGTCCGCACGCCGCGGCAGGCTGGGCTCGCCGCCGCTGGCCCACGGCTGACGCCACGGGGGCACGCCGCGTTCGATGCGCCCGATGATGTCGGCCATCAGGGGTTCGAGGGGATTGGTCATGGGAGAGCTCCTGCAGGTCCGCGCGGGACCGCCCGCGCTCGCCCACCCGGGCCCTCCCCTTCCCTTTCGCGCTCCACCCACGAAAAACCCCCGGCGGGTCAGACCGGGGGCGGGTCGTTGGCGGCGCCGGCCGCAAGTGAAGGCGCCGCCGCGCCGATGAACCGCGAGCGCGGGATCTGGTTCCCGCGCCGTCCCGGCGTGACGTCCCACGGGATGTTTGTTTGACCAAACTCGGCGCGGCCTGATCAGGCGGCGGCGCTGAGCAGGGTCTGCGGCGGCCACTTGCCGAGCACCGCCGTCAGCACCTCCGGCTTGTCGACCGGGACAAAGACCCTGGGGGTGTAGGCGATGATCTCCACGAAGCAGCCGAGAGCCTGGAAGGCGGAGCGCTGCGGGGCGGCGCCTACGACCTCCAGCCGAAACCGGTCCATCACCTTCGCCCGGCGCAGCCAGAACCCGCCCGCCAAGGCGATCGAGGTGTTCTCGCGCAAGACCAAGTGCGCCGCGCTGGCGCCATCGCCCACGGCCGTCGCCACGTCGCTGAGCCCAAGCGCCACTTTCAACTTGGCCGCGTCGCTTGGCTCGAGGACGCGTCCGAGCCAGCGGCGGCCGTCCGGCGCCTTGAGCCGGCGGACATAGGTGCGCTGGTCGGGAAGGCTGCTCCACACCGGCAACAGCAGGCCGGTGGCGAGGATCAGCTCCCGCGTGCGCCAGGGATCGGCCTCGGCCAGCTCAGCCTCCCACGCCTCGCGCCAGCGGCTTTCATCCGTGTCCTCCCAGGCGGACTCCTCGAATGTTTTCCGCGTGAGCAGCGACCGCTTCTCTGGCCGGATGAGCCGCACCGCGGGCACCAGGCGATCCTGATCGTCGGTCGTCGTCAGGCCTTGCACGACGAGGGCGGCGCGGCCGGACTTGGCGTTGACGGCGTAACGAAGCGCCGCTTCGTCCTGGCCGCGCCGGGCGTCGTCCGCGCTGGCCAACTCCCGCCGCGTGCGGATCGCGAAGGTCACGAGCTTGGTCTCCGCGCCGGTCGTGGCGTCGGTGCGGACGACCTCCTCGGCCAGGAGGCTGACGTCGTCGGCGTCGATGTCCTCCAGGCCCCGGTCAAGGGCGCCCGCCGCCGCAGCCCGCTCCAGAATGCCGGCGAGCAGCGACTCGAAGGCTTCGAACAGGGCGTTCTGATCCTCGATCCTGAGCGCCAGCATGCGGTTCAGGAAGGTGTTCATCGGCGGGAGGTCCTCAGGCGCCTTCAACCCGCCCTCGGCGTCCAGCAGGTGCAGGCCGGTCTTGGCCTCGAACGTCTCCCGGTCCATGGCCGCCACGTCGCCCCAATGCAGCGCCACATAGAAGGCCTGCAGCGCGCGCCGGGCCCACGCGCTTTCCAGGTTGTCCTCGGCGCGGAAGAGCCCCTGTCCGGCCGTGCGCCGCTCGCCCTTGGTCAGGGCGCCCAGGCTGTCCAGCCGTCGCGAGATGGTCGAGGTGAAGCGCTTCTCGCCATGGATGTCCGTGGTCACCGGACAGAAGAGCGGGGCGCTCGCCTGGTTGGTGCGGTGCGAGCGGCCGAGTCCCTGGATGGCCACGTCGGCTCGCCAGCCCGGCTCGACCAGATAGTGGCGGCGACGCTCGGTGTTCCCGCAGTTCAGGTCCGCGTGGTAGCTCCGACCCGTGCCGCCGGCGTCGGAGAACACCAGGATGCGCTTGCGGCCGCTCATGAAGGCGTCGGTTTCGGCGCGGGCGGCCGAGGCGCTGCGGCGCTCGACCACGCGACGGCCGTCACGGGCGACGACCCGCCGGGACCGTCCGGTGATTTCCGCGACCTGGTCGGGTCCGAAAGCGTCGAGCAGCGCGTCCAGCACGCCGGGGACCGCCGGCAGGCAGGCGAGTTCGGTGATCAGGGCCTCGCGCAGGCGCAGCGCCTCCTGGCTGAGCACCGGCCGCCCGTCCACGATCAGCGGCCGCAGCGTGACGGCGCCGTCCTCGTCCTCGATGCTTTCCATGGCGGTCACCGGGAAGGCCCCCTTGAGGCAGTCCAGCGCCTGATCCTTCGGCGTCAGGTCCACGGCCAGGTTGTTCCACTCCTCCGGCGGGATCTCGGCCAGCCGCCGTTCCATCACCGCTTCATGGGTGGAGACGATCTGCACCACGGCCGAGCGCCCGTGGGCGAGGTCCTCGCGGATCGAGGCGATCAGGGTGGGCGCCTTCAGACCGGACAACAGCGCGCCGAAGAAACGCAGCTTCGCGCCCTCGAAAGCAGATGGGGTGGATGGCTCCCGCTCACGGCATCTGAGTGCCAGACTTGTGGAAGTTGTCGAACAACCACGAGCGAAGGGAGCCACCCAGATGGAGATTACAACGATCGGCCTGGATCTCGCCAAGAGCGTTTTTCAGGTTCACGCGGTTGACGCCGAGGGGAAGGTCATCGTCCGCAAAGCTCTTCGACGAGCCCAGGTTCTGCCGTTCTTCAAGACCGCGCCGCCCTGCCTGGTGGGGATCGAGGCCTGCGGCACGTCGCACCATTGGGCGCGCGAGCTGAGGCGGCTCGGCCACGAGGTGCGGCTGATGCCGCCGGCTTACGTGAAACCCTACGTGAAGCGCGGCAAGACCGACGCCAACGACGCCGAGGCGATCTGCGAGGCGGTGACGCGGCCGACGATGCGGTTCGTGGCGATCAAGTCCGAGCAGCAGCAGGCGGCCCTGGCGCTGCACCGGACCCGAGATCTGCTGGTCAAGCAGCGCACCCAGCTGGTCAACATGATCCGCGGCCTCCTGGCTGAGTTTGGGATCGAGATGGCGCGCGGCCTGCATCATGCCCTCGACCTAGCCGCACGGGTTGCTCAAGGCGCTGCGCCGGACGTGCCCGAGCTGGCGGCGCGAGTCATCACCGGCCTGGCGGGCCAGATCGGCGATCTGCAGGTCCGTCTCACGGCGCTGGAGAAGGAGCTGCTGACCTGGCATCGGACAAACGAGCTGTCTCAGCGCCTCAGCACCATCCCTGGCGTCGGCCTGATCTCGGCCACGGCGCTTGCCGCCTCAGTCACCGACGCCAGCCGCTTCCGCTCCGGGCGGCAGTTTGCGGCCTCGCTTGGCCTAACACCGCTGCAGAACTCCAGCGGCGGCAAGGAGCGGATGGGGAGGATCTCACGGATGGGCGATCGATATCTGAGACGCCTGCTGGTCGTCGGCATGACCTCGCTCGTGCGCCGTGCACGAACAAGACCGGACTCGGTCGACCCGCGCATCGCTGCGATGCTGGCGCGCAAACCCGCTCGCGTGGTGACGGTGGCCGCGGCCAATCGCACCGCCCGTGTCGCCTGGTCGATCATGGCCCGCGGCGGCGTCTACCGCGCGCCTCAGGGCGTGACCGCCTGACAGATTAGCTGATCGTCGACGACCAGCTTCCGGAGGTTGCGAGCGCGATGTGAAGTGATGGCGAACCGGTCAGACCGGGAGCTGGGACACCCCGCGTAGTGTCCAAGGCGTCGAAGCCTGCAAAGCAGAGTGGGACCCAGCTTGCGGACACCATCAGGGCCAGCAGTCCTTGAAACGACTGCATCAACAGGCCGGACACAAGACTGCACCCGACCCAGCCGCCAAAACATCAAATCGAGCCTTGCAACGCGGGAGCCATCCACACAGGACATTACCGCCGAGGCGGCCTGGCCGCTTTTCGGCTTGCCATCCTCGGTGACGCCGACCGCCTCGAGCGCCGCACGCAGGTTCTGATGGATCACCTGGTAGGCGTCGGCCCACGCGTTCCAGATCTCGATGTCCTGCGAAGTGAGCGCGTGGCGCACCGCCTCGTACTCCACGCCTTCGAACGACAGGGAGCGGGCGATGTAGAGGCCAAGCGCCTTCAGCTCGCGCGCGATCAGCTCCATGACGGCCACGCCGCCCTTCTCCACCGCGTCCATGAAGGCGTCCCGGGTGGGGAACGGCGCGGCCGCGCCGCCCCAGAGGCCGAGCCGCGCGGCGTAGGCGAGGTTCTCCGGCGTCGTGGCGCCGGTGGCGCTGACATACATCACGCGCGCCAGCGGCAGACGGTTCTGCAGCGCCAGACCGGCCATGCCCTGGAGCGAGGCCTTCTTCGGGCCCCGCGCCCCCTTGCCGCCCCCGGCGGCGTTGGCCATGGCGTGCCCCTCGTCGAACACGATGACGCCGTCGAAGTCCTCGCCGAGCCAGGCGATGATCTGGTCGAGGCGCGAGGGCTTGTCGCCGCGGCCGGGCTGCCGGAGCGTGGCGTAGGTCGTGAAGAGCACGCCGCGGTCGAGGCGGATGGCGTCCCCCTGTTTCCAGGCGCTCTGCGGGACGATCTCGCGCGCTGCGCCGCCGATCGCCGACCAGTCGCGGCGCGCGTCCTCCAGCAAGTGGTCGTTCTTGGAGATCCAAAGCGCACGAAGCCGTCCCTGCGCCATGTTGTCGGCGATGACCGCTGCGGCCTGCCGCCCCTTGCCGCAGCCGGTGCCGTCGCCGAGCATGAAGCCGCAGCGCAGCTGGAAGGCGCCGGGAACGTCTTCCCGCGCCAGGGCCAACTGGTGGGGCGCCTCGGTCAAGGTCCACCAGCCGGGCAGGAGACGCGCGTGCGCCTCCCCGGCGTAGATGACGGTTTCCAGCTGGGCGTCGGAGATCAAGCCCTCCGCGACCACCCGCGGGGGCAGGACGGGCCGGTAGCTCGGCGCGGGCGGGGCGACCGAAGCCATGGCCGCCGACTCCACCAGGGGCGAGGGGTGCGGCTGGGCGCCGGCCGCTTCGAGCCGGCTCACCTGGTAGGCCTGATAGAGGCCGACATCGCGTCCGGGGCCACGCCACGGGATCGTGG
This sequence comes from Phenylobacterium zucineum HLK1, assembly GCF_000017265.1. Lineage (NCBI taxonomy): Bacteria > Pseudomonadati > Pseudomonadota > Alphaproteobacteria > Caulobacterales > Caulobacteraceae > Phenylobacterium > Phenylobacterium zucineum. The sequence goes on from NC_011143.1 coordinate 376,284, forward strand.
CGTAAGCCACCTGGGCGCTGGCGCTGAGGAACCTGAGCCGGTTCGCCGGACCGGCGGGCGTTCGGGCCCGGGGCGAAAGGAAGGCCGAGGGGGCGGCGGCGCGGAAGGACCTGGGCTTGGCGGTGGGCCTGGGGGCGAGCGCCGTCACGGCCTGGGCGGCCTCCGCCAAGGTGTCGACGGACCGCACCTCGGCCCTTTGTGCGCCGGCCGCGTCGGCCCGGTCGAGGACCAGCAGGCCCACCTCGACCGACGTGCCATGCTTGGCGAAGGCCGGGGGCGGAAGGCCGACGGCGGCCACGAGGTCGCCGCGGCCCTGCAGCGCCTGCAAGGCGGCCCGGTCCTCGAACAGGCGCGCCGGCACGATGGCGGCGAGCCGGCCGCCGGTCGCCAGGCAATCGAGCGCGGCGTGCAGGTGCCGCTCCAGGTGCTGGAACGGCGGATTGACGAGGGCGGCGTCGAAGCTGCCGGCGGTCGGCAGGAGGTCCTTCAAATGCACCGCGTCGTGCCGCGTCGGCGCAGCGTCCGGGAACAGCCCTTCGAGCAGGGCCGCGCGATGCGGCGCGAGCTCGTTGAGCGTCAGGTGCGCGCCGCAGGCTTCTGCGATGACTGCCATCAGTCCGGTGCCCGCCGAGGGCTCGAGCACACGGTCGCCCGGCCGCACCTGGGCGGCGGCCACGGCCATCGCCGCGAGCGCCGGCGGCGATGAGAACTGGTCGAGCGCCACCTGCTCTTCGCTGCGGCGCGAATGGGTCAGGGTAAGCGCCGTGAGATCGCTGAGCAGGGCGACGATCTCGGCTGGCGCGTCCTCGAGCCGGGCGAGTTGCGGGGCCAGCCGGCGAAGCTGCAGGACCAGCGCGGCTTCCACCGCGTCATAGGCGTCGCGCCAGAGCCACGCGCCGTCGGCGTCGGAGCCGCCGAACGACGTGGTCAGGGTCGCGGCGACCAGTCGGCGGTCCAGGGCTCGGGACCGGTTGAGCTGAGGAGCCAGCGCGCGCGCCGCGGCCAGGGTGTTGGCGGCCTTGTCGCCGGCGGGAGCGGCGCCGAAGAGCGGAAGGGGGGCGTTCATTCGGGAGGTCCTGATCGCCCGCGGCGGAGGGCGCCTCCCTCCTCTCCCGCGGGCTCGCCGGCCGCCTTCCCTCCCCTTCCCCTTTCCGTCAGATCGGCGAGCGCCAAAGCAAGACGCCCCACCGGCCTGGCCGGTGGGGCGCTCAGGGGCGCTCAGCGCATCAGGCCGCCGCCTGCTCCGCCAGCCCGTCCCCAGGCCGATCCTCGGGCGCGTCGGAATCACTCGCCGCTTCCGCGTCCGGGACGTCGTCGCTCGGCGGCGCGGCGTTCCAGGAGAGCACCGAGGGGGCCCACTGCCGCTCGGCGGCGGCCTCGGCCACGAAGGCGACCAGCTCCTCCTTCTTCAGCGTCTTCACCCGCGGGTCGTCGACGCCCATGTCGTCCAGAAGCGAGAGCAGCTGCTTCTTGGGGTGGACGGAGAGGTAGTCGTTGTCCGGCGTCCAGTGCGCCGCGATGTCCGCCCCGCAGAGCTCGGCGATCTCGGCCGCCTCGGCCCGCGCGGACCGGCGCAGGCTGGTCGTCCGCTCCTCCCGAACATTGAGGCTGATGGCCACCAGCTCCGCCAGGAGGGCCATTCGCTCGCCGTGCGGCAGGCTCTCCACCCAGGCGATCGGGCGAAGGTTGGACGCCAGATAGGCGGCCCGGCGCTGGTCGAGCCGGCCCCGCACCTCCCCGTCGAGGGCGGGGATCGCGGGCGTCTGACCCCGCCGATAGCCGGTGGCGGAAATCACCAGCGCCGACTCGCCCTGATAGACTGGCCCATGAAGCGCAAGGTGCTTGAAGAGCTGCGCGATCAGGGCGACGAGCGCGGCGCCCGGGTTGTCGGCAAGGTCCCGGATCAAGCCCCGCGTCGCCACGTCGGTCCGCGTCTCATGCAGCGCATGGCTTGCGCCGTCCACCTCAACCTCGATCACCGGCACCTCGATGTCCGGCTCGTAGGGGGCGCCGGCCTCCGCCTGGTCGTCGGCCTCCTGCGCCTCGTCCTCTTCCGCCTCGTCGATCGCCGCCGGCGCGCCGAAGAACTCGGCCTTAACCCCGATGGCGCGGTCCGGCGCCAGCAAGACCGCGCCGAGCGTCAGGCGCTTCAGCGGCGCGGCGGCCACCTCCATCTTCGCCATCAGGGCCGGTAGGATCTTCGCGGCCGCGTCATCGCCGGCAAGGTCCTCTTCGTCGAGCGCAGCGAGGGCCTCGGCGGCCGCCCGGCGCGCCTCGGCGAGCCGCCCCTTGGTCGCCTCGTCCAAGTCGCCCGGGTAGACATAGGGCAGCGTCTCGAAGCCCTCCGGCGCACGGTAGCCGGTGTCGCGGCCGATGTAGACCGCCAGTCCGGCCGCCTTGAAGGCGTCCACGAGCGGCTGCGCCCGCCCGCGCCAAAGGTCCTGCAGCGTCTCCGGATCGAGCAGCCGTTCGGGCATCTCGCCGAAGAGGTCGGTCTCGACCCGCCCCCCCGCGGCCGTATACCGGTCGAGCCCCACCAAGGCGAACCGCTCGTCCTCGCTCGTCACCCGATCGGCGGCCAGCGCCTGATGCAGCTGGTATTCGTGGAAGTAGCCCTGCAGGGCGGTGGCGGCGAGCTCGCCCTGGGCCTTGCGGTCGGGCAGCCGGGCGAACAGGCGCACCTGCTTCAGCGTCAGGGCGCCCTTTCGGTACGCCTTCAGGACATCGCCGTGGACATGGGCGAGCGCCTCGAGCCGCTTGATCTCCAGCTCGTCGTAGCCGAGCGCGCCGGCGATCGCGGCGGTGTCCATCTTCTTGCGACGCATCTTGCCGATGGCTTCGATGACGTCGGCCATGTGGACGGGCGCCCGCTCGACATTGGTGAGCATGGCCGCAGCCGCCTGGCTCTCCCGCGTCTCGAAGAGCTCGCACTTCACGGGGAACGATCCGTCGACCCGGCCGGTCTCCAGCAGGAGCTGCAGGGCGAAGAGGCGGCGGCGGCCGTCCAGCACCATGAAGGGCTTCTCGCCCTTGCGGCCGGGGCGGACGGCCAGCGGAATGACGACGTTGGCCGCGGCGATGGTGTCGGCCAGCTGCGGGACGCCTTGGTCGGCGGGCGTCTTGAAGCGGATGTTCTCCGGCGCGAGCGCCAGGTCCTGGAGCGGCACGTGAACCTGGCTGGCGGCGGGCGTTGGGGTGACGACGTCGGTCATGGGTTGGGTATCCAGCGCCGTGGGCGAGGGCCATCCTGCCCTTGGGCGCACCCTCCCCCGCCCTACCCTTCTGCTTTGTGGCGCCGGGCCCGCCCGTTCCCCGCGGCCTGGGCGAGGTCGTTCCAGTCACCGTGGGGTCGGGGCGGCAGCAGGATGCGAGCCTCGATCGTCGAGCTCTGGAGCGCTTCGGCGAGCTCCCGCGCCGAGCGCTCACCGTCCTTGCCGCGATCGGCGGCGATCCAGACGCTGCGCACGCCCTGCGGGGCGCGCCAGGAGCGCAGGTTGCGCGTCGACATCAGCGCCCAGCCGGGCCGGCCGAAGCGTTCGGTGGCCGACAGGACGGTGAAGACGCCTTCGCCGACGAGCAGGTCGCTCGCCACGGCGTCCAGCCGAACGGCCGAGCTCGGTTGGATCACCCCGATCGTCTTGCGCGGCAGGCGCAGCCGGCGCGTCCGCTGTCCATCGGCGTCCAGGTAGGTGACCTCGACGGCCGTCAGCTCGCCATTGGGGTTTCGGATCCCCGCGAGCAGCGCGGGCCGGGTCGGCGAGCGGCGACGGTACGCCGAGATCGGCGCGGCCGGATGATGCCGCAGCGCCTCCGGCCCCGGCGGGTCGCGTTTGACCTGACGGAGCTGGAGGTGCCGGGCGGAGAGCGTGCCGCCGATCGGGCGCGCCTCCTCCCAGAGGCGCTGGGCGGCCTCGATCCGGTCGCGGTCCGATGGCTCTGGGCGGCCTGGGCGCACCGCGCCCGACGCACCGCCCGCGTTCGGCCGATTCAGGTCGTCGATGAGGTTGCGCGCCCTCAAGTCGTCCAGGATCTCGCGCCAGTCGGCCCCATTGAAGGCGTGGACGAGCACCCGCCCATCCACCAGACGCAACGAGACAGACCGGTCATGGGCGCTATGCCCGGGCGCGGGGATATTGGCGCGCAGCCCCCGCGCGTAGAGGTCGCCGCCCAGGGCGGCGACGATGGCGTTCAGCGACATGGGAGACTCCTTGCGTCCCGCCCCTTGGGCGCTCGCGTCAGCCTCGCCCTCCCCTGCCCCTTCAGCGGTCCGCCTCCACAGCCAGGATCTTCACCTTGGACGCAGGGACGAGCTCGGCCGCGCCGTCGAACACCACCCAGACACCGTCGGCCGTGCTTGAGCGGTCGAGCGCCAATCGCCCCGCCCGCGCGCCGACGAGGACCCGCACGAGCGGCGCTGCGACGGTATTCACCTGGTGGGAGGGCTCCTCGCTTGGAGCCTCGGCGACCCTGGACTGAGCGGCGTCGAACGGTGCCGGCGGTGCGGTGTCCGAGACGCCCGGCTTGGCCGTGCGTGCGGGCTTGAGGGCGCCCGCGAAGGCGCGCGCGGCCGCCTGGGTGAGCTGGCTGGGATCGCGTGCGGCGAGCCAAGCCTGGGTCTTGCTGGCGTCGGCCTTCCATGCCCCCCAGAGTTCGTACAGCGTCCTGGCGCCGAGGACGTCGCCCAACCTTTGGAGGTCGGCCGGCATCTGCGGCACAGCGGCGTAGATCGCGATCAGGTCTTTGCCGCGGCCGAGCCGTCGGGCGATCTCCGCCTGGCTCTGGCCGAGGGCCAGAAGGCGCGCCACCGCCTGGGCCATGTCGGTCGTGGTCAGGGCCGCGCGCTGCTCGTTCTCGATCAGCTGGTCCGTGAGTGCGTCGGCCTCGTCGACATCGCCGGCCTCGATCACAGCGCGGATCTCGCTGAAACCCGCAAGGCGCGCGGCGCGAAAACGCCGGGCGCCGTAGCGGATCACGTAGCGCCCCTCCGCATTGGGCGGCCGGACGACGATGGGCTGCTTGAGCCCCCGCGCCTTCAGGGTTTCGGCCAGAGCCGCCAGCTCGGCTGCGTCGAAGGCTTGCCGAGGATTGGCGGGGTCCTCCTCGACCAGGTCGAGCGGCAGGCTCATGACCGTATCGGCGGCGGCGCCGAGTGCGGCGCTGAGATCGGCGAAGGTGTCGAGAAAACCGGACTGGGACATGGGCTCAAGCGGGAACGACGTCGAGGCGCGACTGGATGGTGGCGAGCACCCGGCGGATCTCCCGCCCGGCCTCCTGAGCGGCGGTCTTCTTCAGCTTCCAGACCGGCTGGCGAACATCGAGCGCTTCAGCGTATCCCTGGCGCTGGGTGAGCACGCCCTGGCCCGGAAACATGATCCGCGCGCCCTGTTCGCGCAGGAGACCGGTGAGGTTCTCCCGCTGCCTTGGCGAGTTGCTCTGGAAGCGGGACGGGAGCAGGCCCAGGAAGTCGATCGGCCGCCCGCCTCGGGCCGCCTTTTCCACCGTGGCCTTCTGCGCCCAGAGCTGCTTCACCCCCTGCAGGGCGTAGGTCTCCAGGTCGATGGGCGAGACAAGGCAGCTGGCCACCATCAGGGCGGCGTAGTTGCGCCCGCTCCAGGTGGGCGGCGTGTCGAGCACGGCGTAGTCGAAGCGGCCCGCCAGGCGGGTGAAGGCGTTGCGGTAGTTGACCACGGCGCTGGAGAGGGCGGCGTCGACCCTGTCGAGGCCGCGGTCCCCGGCGAAGAGGGTGACGCCGGCGGCCTCGCTCAAGGCGGGCGGCGCTTCGAAGAACAGGACGCTGCTCGGCCCCGCCTGCCGGGCGTCGGCGAGGCTGTAGCTGGCGTTTCCCTGAGGGTCGAGATCGACGAACAGCACCCGGGCGCCCGCCTCCGCGAGGAACCAGGCGGCGTGTACGGCCAGCGTCGTCTTACCGACGCCGCCCTTCTGATTGTTGACGACGAGGGTCTTCACGCGCGCTCACCAATCCGGATCGTCGTCCCAGGCGCGACCGGGGTGATAGACGCCGCCGCCGGCCATGAACGGTGCGAGGATCACGAAGAGCAGGACCGCGAGGATCCCCCGCCCGGCGCTCCGAACCACGACCCCGGGGTGCGGCAGTCGGGCGAGCCCTAGTCGGTAGAAGAGGTAGAAGACCGCCAGGCCGAGCAGCACCCAGGCCCAGAAGAAGGTCGACAGCAGATCGCTGATCCTGTGATCGAGGAGGAAGCGTTCGAGGTCCATCCGAAGGCTCCAGAGTGGCCGTCGCTCGATTCTGAGTGCTTCGCGACCGGCTTTGCAACCTTGAGCGGAAAACATGCGGCGGACGCCTTCCCCTCCGTACCAATCCTTAAACACGACCGCTGCGGATGCAGCGGGTGATTTCGAGATTCCAGGATTCAGATTCAGAGCCGACAGAATGCCGTAGGAACAAGCACTTAGAACCATAATCCTGACCTTGCGGGGGAGAACGCCTGACCGGATGGGGGCGTCATCCTGACCTTGCGGGGGACTTGTCCTGACCGGCAGGGGGCATCCTGACCGATTGGGGGCTGAGGCATGGCTGCGACCATATCCTGACTTGCGTTGGGAACGAAGGTCAGGAAAGCTGCCGCCGTCAAGCTCTAGAGATTCTGCGTGGACGACAGCAGCGACATCGTTGTCGAAGAGGCGGCGGCCGATGGCGAGCCTGGGCGGGCG